>JBAWFB010000089.1:0-19478 GCA_049591495.1 Solirubrobacteraceae bacterium | reverse complement strand
GCTCCCGCCAAGCTTCAAACGCAGGCGGCAGCAGGCCAAACGCGATCGAAGACACCGTTGCAACCTCAAGCTCGCCTGCCTCCAGTCCCAAAGCGCTTCGAGCGCTCCGCTGCGCACGCTCAGCATGAGCAATCGCCGCGCGAGCCTCGGGCAGGAACGCCTTGCCGGCCGCGGTGAGGCGAACGCCGTGAGGGAGACGCTCGAGCAAGGGGCCGCCAAGCTCCAGCTCGAGATTCTTGATCTGTTGCGACAAGGACGGTTGAGCGACGAGCAGCCGCTCGGCCGCGCGCGTGAATCCGCCAGCGTCGGCGATCGCCAGGAAGTAGCTCAGCTGTCGAAGGTTCAGGATGGCTCCCGACTGATATAGGCGTTGACTATCGCCTGCCTCTGATAGCCGTCTTTTGCATTATGGCCTAAAGGCGGCACAGTGGTTGGAGGCGCGGCTCTCTCGACACCCCGAGCCCCAATCTGGAGGTTGACATGAGATTTCTGTTTGAAAACGAGTCGTTCTCATTCGAGGCGCTGCGGACGGCCGGGCAGTCGCTCGACGGCGGCGCGGACCTCGGCGAGGTCATCACCACATGCGACCGCATCGCGGACGGGGACATAGCCGCGTGGCACATCGAGTGGAAGAGGACGGCCGAGCGCGTCCACGGCATCGCGGACGCGTGCCTTGCGTCAGGAGCGACGGTCAGCGCTCGCGAGGCTTATCTGCGGGCCACCAACTATTACCGGACCGCTGAGTTCTTTCGCCGCGAGAGTCCCGTGCACGATCAGGAGATCATCGAGCTCGCGTCGCGCTCGAGGGATACGTTCGGACACGCGATCGAGTTGATGCCCACACCTGTCGAGACCGTGACCATCCCCTACGAAGACACGACCCTTCCGGGCTACCTGTTCCTTGCCGACGACACGGGCGCTGCGCGGCCGACAGTGATTGTCACGGGCGGGTTCGACTCGCCTGCGGAGGAGGCGTACTTCGTCGTTGCCGCGGCGGCCCTGCGCCGCGGATATAACGTTCTCGCCTTCGACGGACCTGGCCAAGGCTCTGCGCTCCGCGCCCAGCGGCTCGTCTTCCGCCACGACTGGGAGCACGTGATCGCGCCGGTCGTCGACTTCCTCTGCGCGCGAGCTGAGACCGATACGCGCCACATATCGCTGCTTGGATACAGCCTCGGCGGACTGCTCGCCGCTCGGGCAGCCGCCTTCGAGTCAAGGCTGTCGGCGATCGCGCTCTACGACGGCATGTACAGCTTCTACGACGTGTGCACCGGCAACATGCCGCCGTTTCTCGTCGAATGGATAGAGCAAGGCCGAGAAGACGTGGTCACACCCCTGGCAGCGCTGCTCGCCGCTATCTCAACCCAGTTTGCTTGGGGCGTCGGTAACGGCTGCTGGACGTTCGGTGTCGAGACGGGCGCCGATTTCATCCGGGCGACAAAGGACTACACGCTCGAGGGCATTGCGGAGAAAATCACCTGCCCAACACTCGTAATGAACGGCGAGAGCGATCACCTCCAGCGCGGACAGGCCCAACTCGTGTTCGACGCCCTCACGGGGCCGAAGGAGCTCGTGACCTTCCTGGACTCCGAGGGTGCGGGCGAGCACTGCCAGGTCGGCGCCATGGGGCTTTTCCAACAACGCTACTTCGACTGGCTCGACACCGTGAGCGCAGCACAGTGCTCCAGCCAGCAGCCCGCCGTCGCAGCACGGTGATCGGCGGATCGCGCGTTCGCCGGCATCGGGTCCACCTCGGGAGTCCGTTTTGCGGATCCTGGTGACAGGCGCCACTGGCTACATCGGCCGCGCCGTGGCTGGAGCACTGCTGACCAAGGATCACGAGGTCATGGGCCTTGCCCGCTCCAACGATGCGGCGAGGGCGATGCGGGAGCACGGCATAACGCCGGTCATGGGGGACTTTGCGGACCTGGCAAGACTCGCGGTAGTCGTGGCCGCGACCGAGGTGGATGCGGTCGTGAGCACGGCGAGCGTCGGAGCCTCTGCGGGCGACACCGCAGCGACGTTCGCGCGCGATCGTGACGCGGTGCGCGCCATCCAAGCATCGATGAACGGCGGCGACCGCACACTCGTGTTCACAAGCGGCTCTGCCGTGTTCGGCGTGTTCAACCGTGGCGAGGCGACCGATGTCGTCTACGACGAGGAGAGTCCGCTTCCACTGCGTGCCTCCACGTTCGCACCTCCTGACGCGGGCGTCGATCCGATGCTCGCCTCCGGCTTCGCCGAAGCCATGTCTGCCCGCGCGGAAACGGAGCAGATGGTATGCCGTCACACAAACGTGAAAGGGATCGTTATTCGGCCCGGGCTGGTCTACGGGGACGGCGGAAGCTACGACATCCCAGCGCTAATCAGTCGGGCGCGCACTCGCGGACGCGCAGTTCACCTCGGTGGCGGTGGCACGATCCAAGGCTACGTTCACCTTGACGATCTCGCAGAGCTGTATTGCCTCGCCATCGAAAAGGCCCCACGCGGATCGCGCCTCCATGGGATCGCAGGCGAGATCACGCAGCGCGAGCTGGCCATAGCCGTCAACCAAATGCTCGGGGTCGACGGCCGCCCTGACAGCGTAACGATGACCGAGATGTTGGGCCTCAGTGTCGTCGAGGGCATCGGCCTTGGCATCATGAAACGACTGCCGCCGCAACTTCGGCACAGGCTGGGGAACGCTCTCGAGCCACCCGCGGGCGTCGGCTCGGGAATCAGCCTGTCATTGAATAAGCGTCTGTCGGCAACGCGAACTCGACAGCTTCTCGGGTGGCGCCCTGCTCGGACCGACATTCTCGAGGACATCGCGACAGGCTCCTATGCCCGGAGCGATCCGCCCAAGCATCCCTCGACAATCTCAGTCATGTTCTCTTCTCTCGGGTGACTCGCAGGAGCCCGCCCGACTGCTGGAGAAAGTCTCCCGGAGCCTGACACCGCGAGCGCCAGGATCCACTGTGCCGAACATTCGGATGCGCCAGAGATGTGCCACGGAACGCCCGTGTGCGATCACAAACACCCCACAAACCGCCCTAAAGGGGCCGGTTTGCAGGGCTTTTCTATGCGCCCGAGTGGACTCGAACCACCACCCCGTATACACAGGACAAGGCCCTCAACCTTGCGCGTCTACCAATTCCGCCACAGGCGCAGAGTGGGCGAGTATAGCCGTCTGACCCTTCCCAACGAGCGTGCCCTTGCATCCGTCCACGCCCCGCGCTACTGTACGAACACATGTTCGTTTCAGGGCCCACACCTTACGACCGGGGAGCCGCTTCCACATGGATTTGACCAAGCGCCAGCAGGAGATCTTCGACTTCATCCGCAAGTATTCGGCCAAGTACGGCTACCCGCCCACCGTGCGCGATATTGGCAAGGCGGTCGGCCTGGCCTCCTCATCGACAGTCCACGCGCACCTGGCAAACCTCGAGAAGATCGGCCTGCTGCGTCGTGACCCGTCCAAGCCGCGCGCTATCGAGCTGCTCGACCGAGCGGTCGGTGGTGCGGTCGACAGCGTTCGCAGCATCGTTCGCCCTGACAGCCTCCCATTGCTGGGGTCGGTCGCGGCCGGTCAGCCGATTCTCGCCGAAGACAACATTGAGGAGTACGTCCCGGTTCCCAGCCTCGCCGGTGGCGAGAACGGCGACTACCTGCTGCGGATACGGGGCGAATCGATGAAGGACGCTGGCATTGTCGAAGACGATCTCGTGGTCGTCCATCAGCAGGACACCGCCCAGCAGGGCGACATCGTGGTTGCGCTGCTTGGCGAGGAGGCCACTGTCAAGCGCTTCTTCCGCGAACCGGATCACATCCGTCTGCAGCCTGAAAACGACACGATGGAGCCAATCCGAACCAAGGAGGTTCGTGTGCTTGGGCGTGTGGTCGGTTTGCTCAGGAGCATGTGATGAGCACCCTGTTGCTGGAGCGCCCGCCGGCTCTCGAACGCGAGGTCGAGCAGGACTCATTTGGCCGGTCGGACGGTGGACTGATCCCCGGGCGGACAGACGCGCACGGCGGGCTTACGCTGGATGACCTCATCATCAGCGTGTGGGAGGGCCTGGCCCTGCGTGCCACCGTCTCATGCCCTGTGTGCGACGGTCCAATGATGTCTGACGCCTATAACGGTCACAAGGCGTGCGTGAGTGCCTGCCTCAATTGCGGCTCGCGGCTCTCTTAGCCGCGCTCCTGCCCGTTGCTTGAAGTCTCTCATCCGTCTGAGGTTCTCTAGTCCGTTGGTTCTGTGAGCTGCGGGTTTGAGAGGGCGTCCTTCTGTCCCCTGGCCGACGGAACGCTGTGGCGGGTAGGGTTGGCGTGTGCCGATGGGAGGATAGGTCCTTGCCGCCCTCTAGGAAGGAGACTCAAGTGAGCGAGCGTGTTGTAGTGCTCGGCGCCGGTTTCGGTGGCCTGGAGCTGTGCACCGTGTTGTCGGAGGCGCTCGGCGAGGACGCGGAGGTGACGCTGATCGACAGGTCGGATGCCTTCGTGTTCGGCTTCTCCAAGCTCGACATGATGTTCCGTCAAGCCCCACCGGATTCGCTGCGGATGCACTACAGAGACATCCTCAAGCCGGGCGTGCGGGTGCTACGCGAGACGGTCACCGCGATCGACCCGGAGTCCCGCGTTGTGAGCACAGACGCGGGGACGCACGCGGCGGACGTGCTCGTGATCGCTCTCGGCGCCGACTATGACATGGAGGCCACCCCCGGCCTTGCCGAAGCCGGCAACGAGTTCTATTCCATCGCCGGCGCCGAACGGCTCGCCGGAATCATCCCCTCGTTCTCGCGCGGTCACGCCGTGATCGGGATCTGTGGCGCGCCGTTCAAGTGTCCGCCCGCCCCCAGCGAGTGCGCGCTGCTGCTCGACGACGAGCTGACCGCCCGCGGCGTGCGCGATGCTTGTGAGATCTCGATGGTGATGCCACTGGGCAGGCCCGTCCCGCCCTCGCCAGAGACCTCGACCGCGCTGGAAGCGGAGTTTGTCGCCCGTGGTATCACGCTAATCAGCGGGCGGCGTGTCGTCGCGCTCGATCCCACTCGCAGCCTCATTGTGCTCGACGACGACAGCGAGCTGCCCTATGACCTGTTCCTCGGTGTCCCGAAGCATCGCGCGCCGGATGTCGTGATCGCAAGCGGCATGACCGAAGATGGCTACATACCCGTCGATTCCGCAACGCTGGCAACGCGCTATCCCGGCGTCTACGCGATCGGCGACGTTGCCACCGCTGGTGTCCCGAAGGCCGGGGTTTTCGCCGAGGGCGCCGCGCGAGTCGTCGCACAGACCATCGTCGCCGAGCTGAGGGGCGGCGAGCCCCCGGAACGCCACCTCGGACGGGGAACCTGCTACATCGAGTTCGGCCAGGGACGCATCGGCAGCGTCGACATCGACTTCCTATCGGGCCCAACGAAGACGGGCACCTTCAACGCGCCGTCAGCCGCGCAAATGGTCGAGAAGGAACGGTTTGGCTCGACCCGCCGCGCCCGCTGGTTCGGCGGGTGAGAGCTCTGCTCGAGCCGTCGCCGTCACGCTCCGGGAGCTCGCACGCCGTGAGTGTGGTTTCAGAATTTGCGCGTTTCCTTGATGTAGGAGCATTCGGTATCGGCTGACCGGCGCGGCCCTCATCGCCCGCGCCTTTACACCATGCTCTGGACACGCTACGGTGGCAGTGCAGGTCAAGCAGCCGCGGAGGCCCTCGGGCCTTCGAGGAAAGTCCGGACATCAAAGGGCAGGGTGGTCGAGCTATCGACCCGGGGAAACCCGCGGGAAAGTGCCACAGAAACAAACCGCCGACGCCGGCCGTCCCACGTGAACGGCCGGCAGGCAAGGGTGAAATGGTGCGGTAAGAGCGCACCAGCGCCGCGGTGACGCGGCGGCTGGGCAAACCCCACCCGATGCAAGGTCAAACCGGATCGTTTGCAGGCTGCCCGCCGAGATCCAGGTAGACCGCACAGATGGATGGCTGCTCAACGACAGAATCCGGCTTATCGACCCGCTAAGGAAAAACCCCGCTCCGGCGGGGTTTTTCTATTGGTCTAGTCGCTGGTTCTTGACTGGATAGGCACAGAATGGCTCAGAAGGGGCGATCTCTATATGAGATGAGGCGCGCCTTGCGCGGAGCCTCACCGCCGATCAGTACCTCAGTGCTATTGCACTCGTCGAGGGAGAGGCCGTCAACCTCGATCTTGGCGGTCTCCACAGCACGACGCAGCCGTGGGCGTGTGATGGTGTATATCTCAACTCCGCGGAGGGTCCTTGCGATGTCGATGCGATCTGTCGTCACAAACATCTATCCGTCTGGGCGAAGTAAGCAACGCTGGATCCCGGTGGGATGATTCGCGCTAATCACACGCTTATCTCAAATTTGTGTGCTGGCACCTTGCTTAACTACGCGGTTCCGGGGATACTTTTTGCGGGTCGTGGAACGCGCTGGCGACGACGACCTCAAGTGCTCTTCCTCTGGGGCGGGCACTCCTAAACAACCAAGCCTCGGAAGAGACTATCAGTCTCCAGACGAGAGAAAGATAGATTAAGACCATGGGAATACTTTCTTTAACTTGCTTGTCCCTCTTCGCAGCTGTGGCATTCGGCGTTATCATCACGGCATCAGCGTCTGCGGCAAGCCCAGAATGGTTAGTGAATGGAGCGGCTATCACTGGGACGACCAAAATAGCGGTTGAAAGTGTAGGTTCACTGTCACTTGCAGACTTAGATATACTGATTATCGACGATGGCGAGATCTTATGCGAAGGCTCTCTCGACGGCACTGTTAGCGCAGGGGGTGGGGGCGAAATAACCGAAGTTTTAAACACAAAAAAAGAAGCTATAGGAGAAAAATTAACTGGTAAAGACCTCTTGTGTGACGAGGTGGAGGGGTGTGAAGGCGAAACTCCCGTTTGGCCAATAGGCCTGCCATGGAAGACGCAGCTTGAATTATCGGGTGCAAGTATCGTAAATAATGTATTTCCAGCTACGGCCAAAGTACTTGGGTGGGAGATGGAATGCGACGAGTTGGGGGTCATCGTCGACGACGAATGCACGCAAGCATTATTGGCACCGTCACTTGAAAATATGTTAACTGGATCAGAAAACGATCTGTTAGCAAATTTCAATGAACAAGACGTTGCGAATTGCACAGCCAGCGGTTCGGGTATGACGGGTGATATAATGGGTGTGAATTTAATGTTCGAGACGGCCGGGGCATCGCTGATTGTGAGCGGCGATGGTGTGGCGGAATGAGATAAGATCTCGTGCTGAGATGTTGGGACGCATGGACTGGGGCTGGGGGAGCGCATTACGCTCCCCCAGCCGGTGTAAGTGCGCAAATGAGTATTGCGCACTGGAATCATGCTCATTGCCCTTGCGCTCTCGACGGTAGATGCTTTGTATCGCAACGGTCGCGATGAGGCACCGGATCTGTGGAATGTGGGCTCGTGAGTCCTCCTCGGCCTGCCTGTCACGGAGACCCCTAGGGTCCAAAATCCCTATCCGTACAGGGTTTCTATTGTGAGTCTGTGCTGAATACTGTCATCGATTCCCTCAAGGACGCTTTTCTGATGGCCTGGACCGTGTGGTGGGCGCTCGTGTTTGGTTTTGCGATCTCCGCGATCGTTCAGGCGTGGATCCCCCGCGAGCGGATCCAACGAGCCCTCGGTGGCTCAGGCGCACGCCCAGTGGCGATCGCCACCGGTCTCGGCGCTGCTTCCTCCTCGTGCTCCTACGCCGCGATTGCGATCGCCAAGAGCCTCTTCCAGAAGGGCTCATCCGCGGCATCGGCGCTGGCTTTCCAGTTCGCCTCCACCAACCTCGTGATCGAGCTCGGCATCGTCATGTGGGTGCTGCTCGGCTGGCAGTTCACGCTGGCTCAGCTCATCGGTGGGCTGATCCTGATCGCCGCGATGAGCGTATTGCTGCGACTGTTCGTTTCCAAGCGGTTGGAGGAGAGCGCGCGCGAGCATGCTCAACGGGTGGACACCGGCCATCAGCACCACACCGCCGGCGAGCACATGAGCATCCGCGAGCGACTCGCCTCTGTCTCCGCGTGGTCGGACGTGGCTCACAACTTCCGCAACGACTGGACGATGCTCTACAAGGAGATCACGCTCGGTTTCCTGCTGGCCGGGTTTGCCGCACAGCTCCCCAACAGCTTCTTCAACGCACTGTTCATCACCCACGCGCCGGCTGCCGTCAAGCTGATCGAGAACGCGCTCGTGGGGCCACTGATCGCCGTGCTCAGCTTCGTCTGCTCGGTCGGCAACGTGCCATTGGCCGCCGTGCTGTGGTCGGGCGGGATCGGCTTCGCGGGAATGATCTCCTTTGTGTTCGCCGATCTGATCGTGCTGCCGATCGTGCTGATCTACCGCAAGTACTACGGCTCCCGCTTCGCTCTGCGGATCGTCGCGCTGATGTTCATAACGATCGTGATCGCCGCACTGATCGTTTACGGCCTGTTCAGCGCCGCCGGACTGATCCCTCGCATACGTCCCACGCGCGCCGACATCTTCAGCTCGGTCAAGATCGACTACAAGCTCTTCACCAACATTCTCGGGGCCGCGATATTCCTCGCGCTGTTCGCGCTCACGGTGCGTCGCGGCGCCACCGACCCGATCTGCGGTATGAAGGTCGACAAGAACAAGGCGATCCGCGTGCAGGCCGAGGGGCAGACCCTCTACTTCTGCAGCGACCACTGCGCCACTGCCGCCCGCCACGAGGAGCTCCCGCACAGAGCCATAACGACATGAGCACGACCCAAAAATCAAAATTCTCGACCAGCCCACGTTCCCAGGTGGTGCGGAGGTCGCGAGAGGTGGGGTGGAGGGCATGACTCAACAGCCGAGGCCAACAGGTTTGACCGCACTGCCCGCTTGGGGTGAGCTCACCAGCCACCACCGGGTGATCGCCGACGTGTCCCTGCGCGAGCTGTTCGCCGCGGACCCCAACCGCGGGGAGCGGCTGACGGCGCAAGGAGCCGGCCTGTATCTGGACTACTCCAAGAATCGCGTCACCGACGAGACGCTTCAGTTGCTCGTCGCGCTCGCTCAGCAGTCAGGGCTGGCCGAGCGCACCGCGGCGATGTTCGCGGGTGAGCGCATCAACGTCTCCGAGGATCGCTCGGTCCTGCACGTGGCATTGCGCATGCCCCGAGGCGACTCGCTGCTGCTCGACGGCGTCGACGTCGTGACACAGGTTCACGAGGTGCTCGACCGGATGGCCGCCTTCAGCGAACGGGTTCGCTTGGGCGAGTGGACGGGGCACACCGGCAAGCCGATCGTAAACGTCGTCAACATCGGTATCGGCGGCTCGGATCTCGGTCCAGTGATGGCCTACGACGCGTTGCGCCACTACAGCCGCCGTGAGATGACCTTCCGCTTCATCTCCAACGTCGACTCCACCGACTTTGTCGAGGCCACTCGCGATCTGGATCCGGAGCAGACGTTGTTCATTGTCTCCTCCAAGACGTTCACCACCCTGGAGACGATGACCAACGCACGCTCAGCGCGCGAATGGTCACTCGCGGCGCTTGGCGATGACGCCGCTGTCGCCAAGCACTTTGTGGCGGTCTCCACCAACGCGCAGGCGGTCGCCGAGTTCGGGATCGACACCGCCAACATGTTCGGCTTCTGGGATTGGGTTGGAGGGCGCTATTCGATGGACTCCGCCATCGGCCTCTCCACGATGTTGGCCGTTGGACCCGAGCGCTTCCACGAGCTGCTCGCCGGCTTTCACGCAATGGACGAGCACTTCCGCACCACGCCGTTTGAGCGCAACCTGCCCGTTCTGACGGGGCTGCTGGCGGTCTGGTACGGCAATTTCTTCGGGGCGCAAACGATCGGGGTGATGCCCTACAACCAGTACCTCGCGCGCTTTCCCGCCTACCTGCAACAGCTGGCGATGGAGTCCAACGGCAAGCACGTCACCCTCGACGGGGTCCAGGTCGAATACGACACCGGCGCGATCTACTGGGGTGAGCCCGGCACCAACGGGCAGCACTCCTTCTACCAGCTGATCCACCAAGGCACACGGCTGATCCCGCTCGATCTGATCGGCTTCGCGCGATCGCTGAACCCGCTGCGCAATCACCACGACCTGCTGATGTCCAACGTGTTCGCGCAAGCCGAGGCGCTCGCGTTCGGCAAGACAGAGGAGCAGCTGCGCGCCGAAGGCGTCCCCGAGGCCGTTGTGCCGCACCGCGTCATGCAGGGCAACCGTCCCACAAACGTGCTGCTTGCCGAGCAGCTCACGCCTCACACGCTGGGAACACTCGTGGCGCTATACGAGCACAGCGTGTTCACACAAGGGGTCATCTGGGGCATCGACTCGTTCGACCAGTGGGGGGTGGAGCTCGGCAAGGCGCTCGCCCGCCGCATCATTCCCGAGCTCGAAAGCGATGAGGAGCCGCCGCTCGACCACGACAGCTCCACCAACGCGCTGATCCGTCGCTACCGCACGCTGCGCCGCCGCTCGTGAGCGACACGCCGCCGATAGAGGTGTTGACCGACGCTGGCGCAGTGGCTCGTCGTGCCGCCGAGATCGTGGCCGATCACGCTCGTGTCGCCGTCGCCGAGCGTGGCACGTTCACATTCGCCGTCAGTGGCGGTCGCACGCCGTGGGCGATGTTCGCCGAGCTCGTCGAGGAGGACTTTCCGTGGGAGCACACCGCGATCTACCAGGTCGACGAGCGTGTTGCCCCAGCCGGCGATGAGAGTCGCAACCTCACCCACCTGCGAGAGAGCCTGCCGGCGGAGTCGCTCTCCAGGGTGCATCCCATGCCGGTCGAGGCCTCCGACCTGGAGGCGGCCGCGCGCGACTACGCCAATCAGCTGCCCGAGCACTTCGACCTGATCCATCTCGGCCTCGGCCCAGACGGCCACACCGCGTCGCTCGTGCCGGGCGATCCGGTGCTCGAAGTGAACGATCGGGATGTCGCGCTAACCGAGCCCTACCAGGAGCATCGCCGCATGACCATCACCTATCCAGTCATCAACCGGGCGCGAGCACTGCTATGGCTCATCACCGGCGCCGACAAGCTCGACGCGCTGCGTCGCCTGCGCGCACACGACCGGTCGATCCCAGCCGGGCGCGTCGACGCGCAGCGAGCGCTGATCCTCGCCGATCCCCCTGCCGCCGGCGACTGAGGCCCAGGGAACCAGGCCCGGCGCGGCGCACTTGGCCGACTTGGCGCCGGCTCGTTGGTCCACGAGTGCGACCGCTACAGCCGAGCTCTACGCTGGCAGCGGCTGACCCGTGGCTTCGCGCTGCAACTCGCTCAACGCCGACAGCATCGCCTCTGACTCGCACTCTGCCATTGGCCAGCTCTTCTCGGGGTGATCCTCAAGCGTCTTCAGCCCGTTGCCGGTGATGATCGCCACCACGACCGCGTCGGGATCGAGCTCCCCGGCCTGCGCGAGCTTGTGCAACACGGCAATCGTGGTGCCGCCGGCGGGCTCGGTGAGGATTCCCTCGGTGCGCGCCAGCAGGTCGATGCCCGCAAAGATCTCCTCGTCGTTTGCCGACCCGGCGCTGCCGTGGCGGCCGCGCACCGCGTCGATCACCAGGTAGCCGTCTCCAGGCGTACCGATCGCCAACGAATGCGCAACCGTCTCCGGCCTGCAGGGATGAATCTCAGCGTCGCCGGCGTTGATCGCGTTCGCGATCGGCGAGCACCCCGCCGGTTGGGCTATGTGCATCTTCGTCGCGCTCGTCCTTGCCAAGCCGACGGTCTCAAGCTCCACGAGCCCCTTGTGAAGACGCGAGGACAACGTCCCCCCGGCGGTCGCCGAGACTATGTTGTCGGGCGCCTGCCAGCCGAGTTGCTCGACGATCTCAAAGGCTGTCGTCTTGGCCCCCTCCGCATAGAAGGGCCGTAGCGTGATGTTGGCGAACTCCAGCCCGCTCGCGGCAGCCACCTTACGGCACTCTTGGTTGGCTTCGTCGTAGTTGCCTTCCACCTGGCACACGCGCGCGCCGAGCGCCCTGCACGCCTTCGCCTTGGTCTGCTCCAGACGGTTGGGGTAGAAAACGTACGGGGTCACCCCCGCCTTGGCGGCGAGCGAGGCCACGGCGGTGCCGACGTTGCCGGTCGACACGCACCCAATCTCCTGGTCGCCCAGCTCCAACAGGCGCGCGATCGCGGTGGAGACGACCCTGTCCTTGTAGGACAGGCTGGGGCGCGAGGTGCTGTCGTCCTTCAGATAGAGACGTTTGAGTCCCAGCTCCTTACCGAGCCGGTCGGCGGGGATCAGAGGTGTCATGCCGGAGAACTGGCCCACACGCGCGCTCGCGGCTGCAGCTCTGATCGGAAGCAGCTCCGACAGCCTCCAGATGTTCATCGGGCGCTCCGCCAGCGGCAGCTCTCCCAGCCGACTCTTGGCAAGGCCGTAGTCGTAGCTGACGTCGAGGCACTTTCCGCACTCGGGACAGAACGCCTCGCGCTCGCCAAGCGCCAGCTTCACGCCGCAGCGGTGGCACACGAGCCCAGTCGCGCACGAGCGCGTCGTCTCACTCTGCTCTGCGGGGCCTCCCGCGCTGGTCATCTCTTTTCACCCGTACCCTTCGTGTTGGTTGGCTTAGGACCCGTTTCAAAAACGACGATGGTCTTCTTGAAAAGGGCTCTTGCTGCGCCTGTCATCGTGACACAAGCTGAGGACTGGGCCATGTGGTGTCGATCTCGCTCTCCTGCGAAGACAGCGAGGAAACCAACAGCTGCTCGGCGATGTGCGGCGCGAATGGGGCCAGCACACGGGCCAGCGTCTGAAGCGCTCCCACCAGCGCCTGCAGGTCCTCCTCGCACAGCTCCCCGCGCTTTGCGATCACGCGCTTCTCGTAGTCGCGAATCCGGTCGAACAGACGCATCACGTTACGTACCGCGCTGTGCATCTCCAGCTCGACGAGGTCCTCGGTGATCTTCTCCACCGCGACCTCGCACCACTGGATCAATCGCTTGCGCAGATGCTCCGTCTTGTCCGCGGGCATGTCGGTGGCGTCAGGACGCAGGACGGCCGCGTTGGTATCGCCGTCCGACTCCTCAGGGCGCGGGCCGCCCGCGCGGGTGTCAACGCTCGACTCCAGCGGTCCAAGCGCGGAGGCAAAGCGGGCCTGCGAGTAATCCCACACCTGCCTGAGGAAGCGGTGGCAGCGCTTGACGTCGCTGTCGCTCCAGTTCAGCGACCGCTGCGGCCGCGCGGCAAACAGCACCGCGAGTCGCACGGTGTCCGCGCCGTATTGCGCCACCAGCTCGTCCGGATCGACCACATTGCCGAGGTGCTTGCTCATCTTGCGCCCGTCGCGGATCACCATCTCGTGGAACAGGCAGCCGGCGAACGGCTCGCCGTCTGAGAGGAACTCCAGCGGCCCGATGTCGCGCAGCGCCTTCGTAACAGTGCGCTGGTCGAACACGAAGTTGCCGCTGTCGGAGCCCGCTACCACTCGCTCTGAGGGCAGCCACGCACGTAGGTCCTCGAGCGCGAGGATGTGCTCGAGTGACTGCTCGCGCTCGGCCGGTGGCACGCACACTGGAACCCACAGCCACAGCGCGTCGAAGTGACAGTCCAATGTGTCTGTCTCGCGTGTGGCGCTCCCGCCGCAAGACGGACAGCTGGTCTGCACGAAGTCCTCGCGCTCGGCCAGCGGATTGCCCGTGCCGGTTGGCGTCACATCCAGTGGCAGGATCACCGGCAGCTGCTCGCGCGGGATCGGCACGGGGCCACAGCGCTCGCAGTAGACGATCGGGATCGGCGTGCCCCACGAGCGTTGCCTGGAGATCGTGAAGTCGTTGGCGCGGTAGCGCACCGCGGTGCGTGTCGGCACCACCGGCTCTCGCACCGGCACAACTGCCTCTGCCGGCGAGTCCTTCGTACCGGACTCCTCCAGTCGCAACCCCGGCAAGCGCTCCGCGATCACCGCATCGGTGCGATCAAGCTGTGGGATCCCCAGCACGGCGGTCGGACCGAAGCGCCCGTCCACCATCGGGGAGACGATCACCGGCAGCGGATCGCCGCCGGTGGGGGAGGGCAGCGTGCGACCGGTGTCCACGAGCGGCATCGCGTCGGCGTCGCGCGCGCCCCGCTCCAGGCCGCCCGAGCGCAGCTCCTCCAGGCGCTCGCGCAGCTCGGCGTCGCCCGCCCACAGCTCGATCTGGGGGTGCTTCGGTGAGATGGCCACGAAGCGCGCCTGGTCCAGCGCCTCCGCGTGGGGGGTGAACACGGTGAGCGTCGCGCCGTCCTCAGGGGCACCCCGCCCGGACGTCTGGGTCAGGTCGAGCTCGATCCCGTCGACGCGACCCAGCACGAAGCGCTGGGAGGCCAGCGCGTTCTCATCCCAGATCCCGCTCGCGGCAAGCTCGGCCAGGCGCCGGTCGTTCTCCTGCACGTACTCGCTGATCTTCAGATACCACTGGGGCTGCTGGATCAGCCGCACCGGGTTGTGGCAGCGCCAGCACGTGCCGCCCTCCTCCACCTGGATCGTGGCGAGCGTCGTCTGGCAGGTGTCACACCAGTCCACGCTGCCGGTGCCGCGGTACACCAGCCCGGCGTCCAACAGAGTCAGGAACAACCACTGCGACCAGCGGTACATGATCGCCTCGGAGCTCATGAACGTGCGCTCCCAATCGAAGGAGAATCCCAGTCGCCGCAGCTGGCCCACCATGTGCTCGGCGCAGCGCGCCACCCACTCGCTCGGGGGCTCTTTGCCGGCAATCGCACCCAGCTCGGCTGGGAGGCCGAACGAGTCGAAGCCAAACGCGAACAGCACGTCCTCGCCGCGCGCACGGCAGAAGCGTGCGTAGGCATCGCCGATCGAATAGCTGCGCACGTGCCCGATGTGGATGTTGCCCGAGGTGAACGGCGCCGAGGGCTTTATGTACTTGCGCGGCCCCTCGCCCCCGATCTCAGGGGTCCTGAAAGCGTTCTGCGCGCGCCACGAATCCTGGCGCGCGGCCTCGATCGCATGGGGGTCGTAGCTGGGGAGAGAACCGTCGCTCATCTCGATCGAGCATACCCAAGCCCATAAGCCAGCATGTTGCGGGATTGGGCCCGCGCAGAGGCTCGATACGACGGGGGCCGCTGATATGCTCGAAAGCACTTGAATCGTGTCTCTCACACGGCCTCCACGGCCCTCCGCAAGACCCCTCTCGACCCTGCCATGCGCGGGGTCGTTTCATCCGCCGCGACTGTAAGGACTCCGAGATGGAAGTAGAGATTGGACGCGGCAAGCAAGGCCGCCGCGCGTACGGCTTCGACGACATCGCGATTGTGCCCTCCCGGCGCACGCGCGACCCCGACGACATCGACATCTCCTGGAAGCTCGGTCCCTACCAGTTCGAGCTGCCGATGATGGCCTCCGCGATGGACGGCGTCGTCTCGCCCGAGACGGCCGCAATTGTGGGCAAGCTGGGCGGACTGGCGGTGCTGAACCTTGAGGGGATCTTCACGCGCTACGAGGACGCCGCGGAGCAGCTGGAGCGGATCGCGAAGCTGCCGAAGGACATGGCGACACGTGAGATGCAGGAGATCTACAGCCAGCCGGTGATCCCCGAGCTGATCGCCCAGCGCATCCGCGAGATCAAGGAGCAGAAGGTCGTCGTGGCCGCATCGCTCACGCCTCAGCGGGTGCTCGCGTACCACGAGCTGGCGCTCGAGGCGGGGCTCGATGTGCTCGTCATCCAGGGCACCGTTGTCTCCGGTGAACACGTCTCGACGGTCTCTGAGCCGCTCAACCTCAAGGAGTTCATACCTTCGCTCGACGTGCCGGTGGTGGTAGGTGGCTGTGCCTCCTATCAGACGGGTTTGCACCTGATGCGCACGGGCGCGGCGGGTGTGCTCGTAGGAGTCGGCCCGGGCGCCGCATGTACCACGCGTGGCGTGCTCGGCATCGGTGTCCCGCAGGCGACCGCCATCGCGGATGTGGCCCACGCTCGCTCAACCCACATGCTGGAGACCGGTGAGTACTGCCAAGTGATCGCCGACGGCGGCATGCGCAACGGTGGTGACGTCTCCAAGGCGATCGCGCTCGGCGCCGACGCGGTGATGATCGGCTCCCCGCTTGCTCGCGCCCACGAAGCCCCCGGACGGGGCTTCCATTGGGGCATGGCCACCTTCCACCCGACGCTCCCGCGCGGCGCGCGAGTGGCGACCACTCGCAACGGCACGCTCGAGGAGATCCTCGTGGGTCCCGCGCGCGAGAACGACGGCACCTTCAACCTGTTTGGGGGACTGCGCACCTCGATGGCCACCTGCGGGCACAAGGACCTCGCCGAGTTCAACCGCGCGGAGGTCGTGATCGCTCCCTCGCTGCAAACCGAGGGCAAGCAGCTGCAGCGCGACCAGTCGGTGGGCATGGGCTCCAACGGGAAGGCCACAGAGTTCGTAAATGACTGAAACGGCGGCCACGGTTTCGACTCCGGTGGCCGCCACGGTCTCCACCCCTGGCTCTGAGGGGCCAGACGGAGTGGGGGCTGCTCGCGAGGAGGTTGTGGTCCTCGACTACGGGGGTCAGTACTCCCAGCTGATCGCGCGGCGCATCCGCGATTGCGGGGTGTTCTCCGAGCTGCTCCCTCACCACGTAGCGCTCGAGGAGGTCGCCAAGCGCAAACCGCGGGGGATCATCCTCTCTGGGGGGCCCGCCTCGGTGTATGCGCCCGGCGCCCCGCATCTCGACCGTGGTCTGCTCGACCTGGGAGTGCCGGTATTGGGTATTTGCTACGGCATGCAGCTGCTGGTCCACGAGCTCGGCGGACGCGTCGAGCAGGCCGAGGTGGGCGAGTTCGGACGCTCCGAGCTGACCGTCACAGAGCCCGGTGTGTTGCTGGCGGGGATGCCCAAGGAACAGACGTGCTGGATGTCTCATCGCGACACCGTGTTCGAGCCGCCCGCCGGGTTCACCGCACTGGCTTCCTCGACCGGCTCTCCGGTGGCGGCAGTTGAGGACCCCAAGCGCGGCATCTACGGCATCCAGTTTCACCCCGAGGTCGTCCACACGCCCTACGGCCAGGAGATTCTCACGCGCTTTCTCACCGAGGTGTGCGGTTGCCAGCGCAGCTGGTCGGCCGCGTCAATCGCCGAAGACCAGATCGCACGCATCCGTCGTCAGGTGGGCGACGGGCGTGTGATCTGTGGGCTCTCCGGCGGGGTTGACTCCTCTGTGGCGGCGCTACTCGTGCACCGCGCGATTGGCGACCAGCTCACGTGCGTGTTCGTCGACCACGGGTTGATGCGCAAGGACGAGGGCGAGCAGGTGATCAGCGCGTTCCGTGACACCTTCAAAGTGCCGCTCGTCGCCGTCGACGCCGAGACGCGATTCCTTGAGAAGCTGAAAGGGGTCACCGAGCCGGAGGCCAAGCGCAAGGCGATCGGTGCGGAGTTCATCAGGGTGTTCGAGGAGGAGGCCGAGAAGATCTCCGCCACGGAGCCCGCGCGCTACCTGGTGCAGGGAACCCTCTATTCCGACGTGATCGAGTCCGGGGGAGGCACCGGCGCGGCCACGATCAAGTCCCACCACAACGTCGGTGGGCTGCCCGATGACATGCAGTTCGAGCTGGTGGAGCCGCTGCGCGCGCTGTTCAAGGACGAGGTGCGCGCGGTCGGCTCCGAGCTGGGCCTGCCCGAGCGACTGGTGTGGCGCCAACCGTTCCCCGGTCCCGGCCTCGCGATCAGAGTGGTCGGCGGCGAAGCCACGCGTGAGCGCCTGGACGTGCTGCGCGAGGCCGACCACATCCTGCAGGAGGAGATCCGTAAGGCCGGGCTCTATCGCGAGCTGTGGCAGTCCTTCTGCGTGCTGCCCGACGTGCGCACAGTTGGTGTTCAGGGCGACGAGCGCACCTACGGCTACGTGGTCGTGATCCGCGCGGTCACAAGCGACGACGCGATGACCGCCGATTGGGCACGCCTTCCATACGACCTGCTGGAGACGATCGCCTCGCGCATGATCAACGAGCTGCGCGAGGTCAACCGGGTGGTGCTGGACATCACATCGAAGCCGCCGGGAACTATTGAGTGGGAGTAGCTATCATTCGGCGTCGCGCCGCGCGCCAAGTTCGCGCGGCCTTTTTTGAGCCATGAAGACTTACGTCGCCAAGCCCACAGACCGCGAGCGCAACTGGCTCGTCGTCGACGCCAACGGAAAGACGCTCGGGCGTCTGGCGACACAGATCGCCGACGTGCTGCGCGGCAAGCGCAAGCCCGAGTACACGCCCCACATCGACACGGGCGATTTCGTCGTGGTGATCAACGCCGAGAAGGTCGCTGTGACAGGCAAAAAGCGCGAAGACAAGCGCTACTACCGTCATTCGGGCTACCCCGGCGGTCTGCGCTCACGCACCTTTGAGGAGATGATGGCGCGCCGCCCAGAGGAGATCATCCGCCTCGCCGTCAAGGGGATGATGCCCCGCAACCGCCTGGCCCGCAAGCAGATCACAAAGCTCAAGGTCTACGCCGGCCCCGAGCACCCCCACGTCGCCCAGAAACCGCAACCGATGGAGATTGAGGCCTGATGGCCGACGAGAACAGCGCAGACAGCCCCGAGCAGCCCGAGGAGACCACGACCGAGGCCGGCAGCGAGACGCCCGTAGAGGCCACCGATGAGCAGTCCGTCGAGGAGACCACGGTCGAGGCCGCCGAGGAGCTGGTCGCCGAGGCGGAGGCCGAGGCGATTGAGGAGGCTGTGGTCGAGGAGCTTGCGGAGGAGGCGATCGTCGAGGCTGTGGCTGAGGAGCTTGTAGCGGAGGCGATTGAGGAGGCTGTGGTCGAGGCCGCCGTGGAGGAGGCTGTCGCCGAGGAGATCGCCACCGAGGTTGTGGCTGAGGTCGAGGCGGAGGCAGCTGCTGAGGCGGTCGCGGAGGCCGAGGAGCTCGAAGAGGAGCCGGAGCCCGCCCCGCGCGTCAAGCCTAGTGTTCCAGGCGCCCACCTCGAAGTGGACATCGTCCCCGAGGGCGCCGATCCGCTCGCCCCCGAGCAGCCCGCCGATCCCTACGCGATCGAGGACGACGACGAGCCCGCAGCCGAGGAGGAGTCAGAGGGCGGCCAACTGTCCGAGCCGATCTCCAGCGCCGCGATAGATCTGGCCGCGGGTGCTCGCTACAACGCCACCGGTAAGCGCAAGACGGCGATTGCGAGAGTCATCCTCAGGCCGGGCAGCGGAACTTATCTTGTCAACGGGCGCACTCTTGACGAGCACTTCCCCCGCGCGACGCTCCAGCGCAACATTCGTCAGCCGCTCGAGACGGTCGGCTACCAGGACCGTATGGACGTCGTCGCGCGCCTGCAGGGAGGCGGGATCTCCGCCCAGGCAGGAGCGCTGCGCCACGGCATCTCCCGCGCGCTGCTGGAGGCCGACCCGAACCTGCGCGGGGAGCTCAAGCGCCGCGGATTCCTGACGCGCGACTCGCGCGCCAAGGAGCGCAAGAAGGCGGGTCTGAAGAAGGCCCGTAAGCGCCCGCAGTTCTCCAAGCGGTAGCAGGAAGCGGTGTTCGCATCCGGCCGCGGAGGCGCTTCGCG
>JBAWFB010000088.1:0-12316 GCA_049591495.1 Solirubrobacteraceae bacterium | reverse complement strand
CGCGGCCGCGCTCGCCGCCGGCGCGACCGAGGCGCAGGGCGCCAACGCTGTCGGGGCCGCCGCCGGTCACATCTTCGGCGAGGTGTGGCGCTACGCCGAGGGACTCGGCGCGCGCCCAGAGTCGATGATCGGCCTGGCAGGGATCGGCGATCTGGTCGCCACCGCGCTCGCGCCCGAGAGCCGCAACCGTCGCGCAGGCGAACTGCTCGCCGACGGAGTCCCCGCGCTTCAGATCCCCGAGCGCATCGGCCAGGCAGTCGAGGCACTCGAGTGGGTTCCCCTGCTGGCCCGCACGCTCGCGCAGGCCGGCGTCGAGGCGCCCGTCACGAGCGCGCTCGGCCGGCTGATATCTGGCGAGCTGCCACTCAACGAATGGGTAGCGCTCGTGCGCACCACCGTCCCCCCGCCAGCGCGCTGGCGCCGTCCACAGCCTGGCTTCTGGCGACGTGCATGGCGACGGATGACGCGCTAACCGGCGACGAGTGTGCTGATGACCGCCTCATAGACCCCCGCCCCGTGGCCGTTCTCGGCGACGCGCACGTTGTCGAACGCACCCGCCGACGCGCGGATCGAAGGGTCGCGCTGAACCGCGTTTGCCACCAGCCAAAAGGCACCGACGTGCTCCGCGCATGCCAGATCCTCCCGTGAGTCCCCGACAGCGAAGGTCTCCTCGCGCGCGTAGCCACGCACGCGACGGTGAAACGCCACGGCGGCGGCCTTTGAGGCGCCCGCCGGCACCAGGTGGTATCCGCGCACATGCGGCAGGTCGGCAAGCGCAGGCGAGCGCCGGTTGACGACTCCGTTGTCCACCAGGCGCAGGTGCGCGTGGCCGTGCTCGGCGAGCAGCCGGTCCACCTCGTCCGCGTCCACCAGCCCGCGGAACAGGTGTGAGACTTCGCGGTCGATGTGCCACGGCTCGTGGTACTCCAAGCGACCCTCGTAGTGCTCCAGCAACAGCGCGGGAGCGCCGCCGCGCTCGATCTGCTGGGCGATCGTCAGCTCACCGGGCAGCATCTCCCCGGTGAGCCAGTGCTCCTCTCCTCCAGCGGAGCCAAGCAACCCGGCGCCCAGCACCACGCACGCGCCCGCCTCGAAGATGTAGGCACTCTGTCCCAGCAACCGCGCGTCCTCGGCCACCTGGATGCGCCGGCGGCCCGACATCAGCACGACCTCCACGCCGGCGCGCAGACACGCCTGGATCGCGCGCGGCCCCTCGAAGGAGACGTTTCCCTCCCCGTCATGCACGAGCGAGGCGCCACGCCCAAGCAGCGTGCCGTCGAGGTCCAGATACAGGCAGCGAATGCTCATCGGCTCGTCAAGCTTGCCAGCGCGGGACGCTCGACGGGCGCCGCGGAAATGTCCACGCCGGTGAGCCGGCCTTCCTCCTCCACACGGCGCAGGATCGTCGCCAGCACCGTGTTGGACATCCCTGCGAGCGACGCCAGCGGCTGGTGGCGATTGCGATGCAGCTCCAGGTCAACCTGCGCGATCGCGTCGAGTCCCAGCTCGCGCCACACGTCTATCAGCATCGCAATCTCCACGCCGTAGCCGGTCGCGAACGGCACCCGCTCGAGCAGCTCGCGCCGTGCCGCCACCTCACCCGCGAGCGGCTGTCGGACCGCGGCCAGCTCGGGGTAGAACGCGGCCAGCGCGGGACGCGCCAATAGGTGGTTCACGCGGCCCCCACCCTCCGGCAGCGAGATCCCGTCCTGCTCGAACGGCCGGCGGTAGAACGCCTTCACAAACGCCACCCCCGGCTCGCACACGAGCGGTCCCAGCAACCCTGTCGCGAAATGCTCGGAGAAGCTCTCGCTGTCGGCGTCGAGGAACACCACCAGCTCACCACTCAGCACCGACAGCGCGCGCCACATCGCGTCACCCTTGCCGATTACCGGTCCCGTCTCTGCCACCAGCTCGCTCTCCTGCACGACGCTCGCGCCGGCGCGCTCGGCGATCCGCGCCGTCCCGTCTTGGGAGTTGGCGTCGACGACGAGCAGCTCGTCGATCACGCCGGCCTGGCGCAACCCAGCGAGCGCGCTCACGATCTCCCCCACCGTCTGTGCGCAATCGCGCGCCGGCAGGCACACCGACACGCTGCACTCGCGCTCAGCCGCGATCCGCGTTGCCGGGTAAAGCGAATGGTGGAAGGTGCGCGCTTTCGCCCACCGCTCGGCTGCGGAGCTGACCATCAGCTCTACTATCGCAAGCCGTGGCCATTGAGCGCACTATCGAGCCGTGGAGCGCCCTGATCGACGAGGCGCGCGAGGACGGGCGGCTAGTGCGTGAGGCACACGAAGGACCCGGCCGCCCGCAACTTGTGGACATCCCCGCAGAGCTTCACCCCGATCTGCTCGCGGGCCTCGCGCGCGCGGGAATCGAGCAGCTTTACTCCCATCAGGCCGAAGCGCTCGCGTCGGCGTGGGAGCGCACGACGGTTGTCACCACCGGCACCGCCTCGGGCAAGTCGCTGTGCTTCAACCTGCCCACGCTCGACACCCTCTGCCGCGACACGTTTGCGCGAGCGTTGTACCTGTATCCCACCAAGGCGCTCGCCCAAGACCAGGCGCGCGCGCTCGCCGCGTTCGGGCTGACGAAGCAGGTGCGTCCCGCGATCTACGACGGCGACGCGCCCCGCGACGCGCGCGGGGACATCCGCCAGCGTGCCAATGTCGTGCTGACCAACCCCGACATGCTGCACGTCGGCATCCTGCCCCATCATGGGTCCTGGGAGCGGCTGTTCAGCCACCTGCGCATCGTGGTGGTCGACGAGGCCCACGTGTACCGCGGCGTGTTCGGCTCGCACGTGGCAAACGTGCTGCGCCGGCTGCTGCGCATCGCCGCGGCCTACGGCAGCGAGGTGCGCGTGCTGCTGGCCTCAGCCACGATCGCCAATCCCACCGAGCTGGCCGAACGGCTGACCGGCCTCGAGGACGTCGGTCTAATCGACCGCGACGGCTCACCCACACCGCAGCGGCAGATCGCGATGTGGAACCCGCCGTTCATCGACTCAGTCGGCGGCGCCCCCGACGAGTCGAATGGCGCGCGGCGCTCAGCGCTGGGAGAGGCCGCGGAGCTGCTGGCTCGGCTGGTGCGCGACGACGCGCGCTGCATCTGCTTCATGAAGTCCCGCAAGGGCGTGGAGCTGCTGGCGCGGATGGTCACCGAAGATCTGCAGCGCACCCACCCCGAGCTGGCCGAGCGCGTTGCGCCCTACCGCGCCGGCTACACCCCCCAGCAGCGCCGCGCGCTGGAGGAGCGGCTGATGAGCGGCGAGCTGCGCGCCATCATCACCACCGACGCGCTGGAGCTCGGGATCGACATCGGCGAGCTCGACGCCGCGGTGGTGGTCACGTTCCCCGGGACCGTCGCGTCGCTACGCCAGATGTGGGGGCGCGCCGGGCGGCGCGGCAAGGGGCTGGCGGTGTACGTCGCCGGGGAGGACGCGCTCGACCAGTTCTTCTGCCGTCACCCCGACGAGTTCCTGGAGCGGCCGGTGGAGGCAGCGATCCTCGACCACGAGAGCCCCCAGATACACCAGGCCCACCTGCTCTGCGCAGCGTACGAGGGACCGTTGGAACGCGGCGAGGGCGAGTTCTTCGGCCCGCGCTGGGAGGCACATGCCGAGGCGCTCGTCAGCGCGGGACTGCTGCGCAAGCGCACCACCGCAAGCGGTGAGGAGGTCTACGTGCCACGCCGACCCGCTGACTACCCCGCCGCGAACGTGTCGCTGCGCTCCGCCTCGCCCGACAGCTTCGCGATCGTGGACGTGTCCTCCGGCGAGCTGCTCGGCCAAACCGAGGCCGCGCGCGCCCACTCCACCGTGCACGACGGCGCCATCTATCTGCACCAGGGCCGCTCCTATGAGGTGCGCGAATTGGACCTACAGCACCGCCGCGCGCTGGTGGCCCCGTTTGATGGCGACTGGTACACGCAGCCCAAGCGTGAGACCGATACCACGATCGAGCGCCTGCTCGACCGTCGCGAGACGCTCGGCGTGACGCTGTCCTTCGGCGAGGTGTCCGTCACTGAGACCGTGCTGGCCTACCAGCGCAAGCGCCTGGCCGACCACGCGCAGGTGGACCTCGTGATGCTCGACCTGCCGCAGACGAGCTTCTCCACGCAGGCGCTGTGGTTCGAGTTGGACGCAGGCACGCTCACGGGTCTTGACTCCGACGGCGACGGCACGATCCCGATGGATGCGCTGCTCGGCTCGCTGCATGCCACCGAGCACGCCCAGATCGCGGTGCTCCCACTGATCGCGATGTGCGACCGCTGGGACATCGGGGGGCTGTCGATCAACGTGCACCCACAGACGGGCGGCCCCACGATCTTCATCTACGACGGACACCCCGGCGGCATCGGTATCACACGACTGGCCTACCAGCGCTTCGAGGAGTTGTGTCGCGACGCACACCGGCTGATCGCCGAGTGCCCTTGCAAAAGCGGCTGTCCTTCGTGCGTGCAGTCGCCGAAGTGCGGCAACCTCAACGAGCCGTTGTCAAAGGCCGGTGCGCGAGTCGTGCTGGCGGGGATGCTTGGTCTTTAAAACCGCACCCAAACACTTCATTAAATGAAGTGTTATAGGGCCAAAATTACATACACAACACGCGACGGGATTATGTAATCCACCGCTGTATATGTGCCCCCCACGCTATATGCGCGACTCGCGATGGGACTATTTATTCCCCGCCGCGATCTTCTTCAGGTCGATCGTGGCGTCGTAGAGCTTCGCGTCAACTCCCTGCTCCAGCGCGATCTCGCGCAGTGGGCGCCCGGACTCGGTTGCCGCTTTGACGATCGCGGTGGCCTTGTCGTAGCCGATTGCCCCGTTGAGCGCGGTGGCGACCGCGAGCGTGGCTCCGGCGGAGGCTTCGCAGCCGGCCTTGTTGACCTTGATGCCGTCGACGCACTTCTCGGCGAACACGCGCGAGGCGCTCGACAGGAGGTGCAGCGACTGCAGCAGGTTGCGCGCGATCAGCGGGATGCGCACGTTGAGCTCGAACTGTCCCTGCAACCCGCCGACTGTGATGGCGGTGTCGTTGCCGATCACCTGCGCGGAGACCTGCAGCACCACCTCCGGGATTACCGGATTCACCTTGCCCGGCATGATCGAGGAGCCCTTCTGCAGCTCGGGTAGGAAGATCTCGCCGATCCCAGCGCGCGGACCGGAGCCCATCAGCGCGAGGTCTCCGGCGATCTTGGTGAGCGACACGGCGATCGTCTTCAACGCGCCTGAGAGCTCCACGAGCGCGTCGCGGTTGGCCTGCGCCTCGAAGGGGTCAAGCGGCGCTGAGATCTGCTTCAGCCCCGACTCGCGCTTCAGGCGCGCACGCACCTTCTCGGCGAAGCGCGGGTGCGTGTTGAGCCCGGTGCCGGTGGCGGTGCCGCCGAGCGGGATCTGCCCGACGTGCACGAGCGCGGACTGCACACGCTCCTGGGCGAGCGTCATCTGGGCGGCGTAGCCGGCGAACTCCTGGCCGAGCGTGACGGGCACGGCGTCCATCAGGTGGGTACGCCCGGACTTCACGACACCCGCGAAGCTCTTGGACTTCTTGGCAAACGAGCGCTCCAGCAGCTTCAGTGCGGGCAGCAGCTCGTTCTGGGCGACATCGAGCGCGGCGAGGTGCACCGCGGAGGGGAACACGTCGTTGGAGGACTGGCCCATGTTGACGTGGTCGTTGGCGTGCACCTTCTCGCCGGCGAGCGTGGCGATCACCTCGTTGGCGTTCATGTTGGTGGAGGTACCCGATCCCGTTTGGAACACGTCGATCGGGAATTGCGCGTCGTGCTTGCCGGCGGCGATCTCGCCCGCGGCCTTCTCGATGCGAGCGGCGGTGCCCTTGGCCAGCAGCCCTAGCTCCCCGTTCACGGCCGCGGCGGCGCCCTTCACGCGCGCGAGCCAGCGCACGACGGACACGGGCACGGTCTCGCCGGAGATCGGGAAGTTGTCGACTGCCTTGGCGGTCTCCCCGCCCCAGAGCTGCTTGTCGGTGGTCATCGAGTCTCCTTGTGGACGTCTGACGTTCGTCGAAGATTGTCGCGGGCGGGACTGTGCTCCCACACACCCAACGGCTGAACTCGGCAGGCTACCCGCAGACGGCCACCGGCGGGCTACCCGCAGAACGCCGCCAGCTCCCGCGCGACCCCCACCGGGTCGTCGTAGGTCATCAGCATGCCGGTGCCCGCCAGCACGCGCAGCTGGCCGCGGGGAAGCAGTCGCAGCGTCTCTTCGGCGCCCTCCAGCGGGTGCAGCGGATCGCTGTCGGCCCACAGCAGCAGCACGGGGATGTCGAGTTGCGGATACAGCTCCAGCAGCTGTGTCTGTGCCCCGCGTGGCCAGCGCCGCGCGCACTTGGCCCACGAGCGTGCGAGGTTGGGGTTGCCGGGCACGTCGGCAAACGCGTGGCGCATCAGATCGCGCGCACCCGGGTCTCTGCGCGCGGACATGCGCAGCCCGCGCTCGGGGGTGAACACGAGCTTGGTGGCGTGGCTGAGCAGGCGATCCACGCCGGGCAGCGACCCGCCGATCGTGGCCAGGCGCCACGCTTCGCGCCGGCGCGGGTACTCCACGGGACGGTGCAAGCGGTTGGGCATCAGCACCAGCCGACTCGGATGGAGCCGGCCGCCGGCGAGCGCGTGCAACAGGATCTCGGCGCCGACGTCGCGCCCGACGAGCAGTGGGTGCGCTCCGAGCACCTCGTCGGCGAAACCGCTCATCACCTCGGCGAACCAGTCGATTGTGTAGGGGTGACGCGGGCGGTCCTCGGAGTCGCCGTGCAGCGGCAGGTCGGGGATCACGAGCCGATGGCGCTCTGCAAGCCGCTCCACCACCGGCTCCCACTCGCGGTGGGATAGCAGTCCGGAGTGCAGCAACGCGAGCGGTGGCCCGGCGCCAACCTCGCGGTAGGCCACGCGCGCACCGTCGGGGTGGTGGTAGAGACGCAGCCTCATCGGGAGTGTGTCGCGCACCGCCACGCCCTCATCGTAAGACGTCGCGCTTGACCCTTCAGTCTCCTGCGGGTGCAAGTCAAATCCCAGGCTGCATCGGGTGTTGCGCTGGTTGCGCCATAGGCGCTCAAAGCTCAACATTCCTCCGCGTGAGCGTGATTCGCACGAATGCCGCTGCTGCGCTGCTCGGCGTGAGCGCCAACACTCTGCGCAGTTGGGAGCGGCGTTTCGGCTACCCCACACCGCGGCGCACTGAGGGTGGCCACCGTCAGTTCGATCTCACCGAGATCGAGGCGCTGCGGCAGGCGTTTGCCGAGACCCACGACATCTCCTCTGCGATCTCGGTGGCGCGCGAGCGTGCCGAGGGGCCGTCTAGCCCCGCGCGGCTGCAGTCGGCCTTTGGCGCGTTCAGCGAGCAAAAGGCCGACCGGCTGATGGAGGAGAGCATGGCGGTGCGCTCAGTGGAGCGCACGATCGAGCTGGTGTTGCTGCCGGCGGTGCAGGCGCTGGCGCCCGGTGGCGCGGAGGAGCCCCACGGAAACGCGCTCTCCCCCAGCACCGCCGAGTCTCGCAGCAACTCGCTCGCCGGCTCGCCCGAGTACTGCTTTGCGTGGCGGTACGCAACAGGGTGGCTGGCGGCAGCCCAGCGCGTGGCGCCCTCCTCCACCCGCGAGGAGGGAGTGCTGATCTTCGACGCGAGTAGCCCACTGGATATCGACGCGTTGCACGTGCAAGCGCTTGAGCTGTGCGTACGGCGAGCCGGGTTGCGGGTGTTGACTCTGCCCGTTGACCTCGACAGCACGCGTATTGGCAGTGCGCTGCGCGCACTGGACCCGCAGGCGGTTGTGCTGGGCGGGCGCTGCGCCTCGCTGGAGAAAATCGGACGGCTGGTGTACGCAACCAGGCAGAATGTGCGCGAGCTGCGGGTGCTGGACTACCGCGGCGCGCTGCCCAACACCGGCGCGAGCACCGTGCCACGAATAGGTCCGGGGCCCGTGGAGGCAGTGCGGATGCTGCGTGAGCACCTGACAAGCCCCGCCGCCCTCGTAGTCGGCGCCCGCGCCAGCTGAGGATCGGGCCTCGCCAGCTGGGTGTGGGTGTGTGTATTTTTCGCGCCCTAACACTTCACAAAATGAAGTGTTAGGGGCCGATTTTAAGTACATCGCCCTCCCGATCCCCATCGGGCGCGCGGCTCAGGATGCGAGGCCCGGCTCAGGACGCGAGGCCCGCTCAGGACACGAGGCCCGCTCAGGACACGAGGCGCGGCGCCGGGCGCAGGCGTGCGGCTCGCGGCTCAGGACGCGGGCTCGCGACTTTGGATGCCGGGCGGGCAGCTCAGGACGCGGGCGGGCGATACACAGTTACGACCGCCGCGCCGCCGAGCCCGATGTTGTGCTGTAGCGCCGCCTTGGGGAGGGTGGGGTTTCTAACTTGACGTCCCTCGGACTTGCCGCGCAGCTGCCAGTTGAGCTCCGAGCACTGCGCGAGGCCCGTTGCTCCCAGCGGGTGGCCCTTGGAGATGAGACCGCCGGAGGGGTTGACGACCCACTGGCCGCCGTAGGTGGTCTGCTGCTCGTCGACCAGCTTGTGGCCCTCGCCCTCACCGCACAGGCCCAGCGCCTCGTAGGTGATCAGCTCGTTCGCGCTGAAGCAGTCGTGCAACTCGATCACCTGAATGTCTTCGGGCCCGAGCTGTGCCTCCTCATACGCTTGGCGCGCGGCCTCGCGCGTCATGTCGGAGCCGACGATCTTCATGCAGTCGGCGGTCTCGTCGAACGTGGAGGACAGGTCGGTGACCATCGACTGGCCGGCGATTTCGATCGCGTGGTCCCACAGGTCGTGGGCGTCGACGAAGCGCTCGCTGGCAACGATCGCGGCAGCCGCACCGTCGCTGGTGGGCGAGCACTGCAGCTTGGTGAGCGGGTCGTGGATCATGCGCGCGCTCTTGATGTCCTCCATCGAGTACTCGTCCTGGAACTGCGCGTAGGGGTTGTTGACGGAGTGCTTGTGGTTCTTCCAGCCGATCCACGCGTAGTGGTCGGGGGTGGAGCCATAGCGCTGCATGTGGTCGCGCCCGGCGTTGCCGAACATCTGTGGCGCGAACGGGGATTCCTCCAAGTCGCGCAGCTCCAGCATGCGTCCCATGTGCTTATCCAGGGCGGGCGTGCGGTCTGTGTACTTCATGCCCAGTGAGCCCTTCTCCATCTTCTCGAAGCCGATCGCAAGACCGCATTCGATCAGCCCACCCTTGACCGCCTGGCGCGCGAGCCACAGGGCGCTGGAGCCGGTGGAGCAGTTGTTGTTGACGTTGACCACCGGGATACCGGTGAGCCCGAGCCCATATACGGCGCGCTGGCCGTAGGTGGAGTCGCCGTAGCAGTAGCCGGCGAACGCCTGCTCGACCAGCTCGTAGGGGATGCCCGCGTCGGCGAGCGCCTTGGAGCCTGCCTCCAGCGCCCAGTCGGGGTAATCGCCCTCCTTGGTGCCGGGCTTGTCGAACTTGGTCATGCCCACGCCGATCACGAACGTCTTGTTGCTCATCGCTGACTGCTCCCGGTAGTTGTCGAGCTGGCGCGGCGCGCGGCCGCGGGGAGCAAATCTTAGGGCAGACGCGCGAAATTGGCCGCGCGGCCAAGACGAGGTAAAGGTCGGGGTTAGGGTGCGCACACCTACAATTGGCGCCCGATGGCCACGCGCGACAGACACCCACTGATCCCTGCGCGCGAGGTGGACGCGCGCCAAGAGCTGCCGGCGCTGGAGTTGGAGGTGCTGGAGCGTTGGCGCGAGCGCGACGTGTTCGGCGAGTCGCTGCGGATGCGCGAGGGCGCCGAGCAGTGGGTGTTCTACGAGGGTCCCCCCACCGCCAACGGACGGCCGGGCTCCCACCATGTGCTGTCGCGCGTGTTCAAGGACATCTACCCGCGCTACAAGACGATGCGCGGCTACCGCGTGGATCGCAAGGGCGGCTGGGACTGTCACGGCCTGCCGGTGGAGATCGCCGTCGAACAGAAGCTCGGCATCACCAGCAAGACCGAGATCGAGGACCCCGAACGGGGTATCGGGATCGAGCGCTTCAACGAAGAGTGCCGCAAGTCGGTGTGGGAGTACCTGGAGGAGTGGAACCGCCTGACCGAGCGGATCGGCTTCTGGGTGGACCTCGACCACGCGTATCGCACGCTCGATGAGACCTACATCGAGTCGGTTTGGTGGGCGCTGGCGGAGATCGACCGCAAGGGGCTGCTGTATGAGGGACACAAGGTGGTGCCCTACTGCCCGCGCTGCGGCACCGCGCTGTCTTCGCACGAGGTGGCGCTGGGGTACAAGGATGTGGTCGATCCGTCTGTGTATGTGCGGTTGCCGGTGCTGGTCGATCGCGGGCCCGTGCGGACGGGCGACGCGCTGTTGATCTGGACGACGACACCGTGGACGCTGCCGGGCAACGTGGCGGTGGCCGCTGGGCCTGACATCGTCTATGCACGCGCGCGAGTGGGCGGGGAGACCGGAGAGACGTTCGTCTTGGCCGAGGGCCTCGCGCGCAGGGTGCTGGGGGAGGACGTGGAGATCCTCGACACATTCCCTGGAACCCAACTGATCGGCGAACAGGTCGATGGTGTGCACAACGGCGCGCTCTACAGGTCGCCGATATTCCCGTCCAGCGACCGCCAAGAGGGCGGGGCGCGCATCATCGCCGGCGATTTTGTGACAACCGAGGACGGCACCGGCCTCGTGCACATCGCGCCCGCGTTCGGCGAGGACGACTTCCGTGCTGCGGCGGCAAATGGGCTGTTCGATCCAACCGACCCCCACACCCTCTACAACCCGGTCAACCCAGACGGCACCTACGACAAGCGCGTGCACGGCGGCGACGGTCGCTCATACGAGGGTCGCTTCGTCAAGGACCCAGAGTTGACCGAGGAGCTGATCGCCGACCTCGACGCGCGCGGGCTGCTGTTGCGGCGCGCCGACTATGAGCACTCCTACCCCCACTGCTGGCGCTGCGGCACGCCGCTGATCTACTACGCAAAGCCCTCGTGGTACATCGCCACCTCGAAGGTGAAAGACCGGATGATGGCGGCGAACGAGACGGTCAACTGGTACCCGCCCCACATCAAGCACGGACGTTTTGGCGACTGGCTGTCGCACAACGTGGACTGGGCGCTGTCGCGCGAGCGCTACTGGGGCACGCCGCTGCCGGTGTGGCGCTGCGAGGCCGGCCACACGCTCACGATCGGCTCGTTTGCGGAGCTCGAGCAACGCTCCGGCACGACCCTCACAGATCACCATCGCCCATATGTGGATGAGGTGGTGCTCCCGTGTCCCTGCTCGCACGACCCCGTATCCACCCCATCGGCCACAGGCGAATCCCACCCCACGCCGGGCGCGTCGCCGGGCGTGGTGTGCGGCAAGCCGATGAAGCGAGTGCCCGAGGTCATCGACGTGTGGTTTGACTCAGGCGCGATGCCGTTCGCCCAGTTTCACTCTCCCCACGAGAACGAACAGCTGTTCCAAAAAAACTTCCCCGCCAACTTCATCTGCGAGGCGTTGGACCAGACCCGCGGCTGGTTTTATTCACTGTTGGCGGTCTCCACCCTGCTGTTTGACCGCGCGCCATATGAGAACGTGGTGTGCCTCGGCCTGATCCTCGACGCCGAGGGTCAGAAGATGAGCAAGTCGAAGGGCAACACGGTGGAGCCGTGGCAGGTGCTCGACAAGTACGGCGCGGACGCGTTTCGCTGGTATTTCTTCACCTCAAAGCAACCGTGGGACGGTTACCGCTTTTCCGAGGACGCGATCGGCGAGGGCGTGCGGCTGTTCCTCAAGCAGTTGTGGAGCACCTATTTCTTCTACACGCTGTATGCAAACGCAAATGCGCACACGTTGAACGAGAGCGAGTTTTTTGGGGATGGGGGGGCGTTCGATGCGGCTACCGCTCCCAATTCCAGCAAACCGGCCGCGGCGGGCAGAGCGCCCACGAACGACCTGGACCGGTGGGCGCTGTCGCGGACGGCCGCCACCGCCGAAGTGGTGGCTGAGCGTCTGGACGCCTACGACGCAACGACCGCGGGGCGGGCAATCGCAGAGCTCGTCGACGATCTGTCCAACTGGTACGTGCGCCGTTCGCGCAGGCGTTTCTGGGACGGCGACCCAGGCGCGTTTGCGACATTGCGCGAGTGCCTGCTGACGGTCGCAAAGCTGTTGGCCCCGTTCACCCCGTTCGTGGCGGATGAGATCTACGACAACCTCGACGGCACGCGCGCGAGCGTGCACCTGTGCGACTTCCCCACGGGCGACGCGCTGCCGGCTCGCGACGCGGGACTGGACGACGCGATGGCGGTCGCCCGCGAGACGGTGCGGCTCGGCCTGGGCG
>JBAWFB010000087.1:0-12666 GCA_049591495.1 Solirubrobacteraceae bacterium | reverse complement strand
GACCATGATCTCCGCGTCGCAGAAGATCAACGTGATTCCCTCCACCGCGGAGCTGCGGGTGGACTGCCGCGTGCCGCCGGGGCTTGGCGAGGAGGACGCAAGGCGCGCGATCGAGCAGGTGCTCGGCGGCCTCGACGGGCTGCGAATCGAGTTCACCGAGCAGATCGGCGGCAACCGCTCGCCGATCGACTCGCCACTGATGGACGCGCTCGGCGAGTGGGTCACCGCGCATGACCCGGGGGCGCGGACAGTGCCGACGATCATGCCGGGCTTCACCGACTCGCGCCACTTCCGCGCGGCGTTCCCGGAGTGCGTTGCATACGGCTTCTTTCCGCACCGCCACCAGTCGTTGCTGGATACCCAACCGCTGATGCACGCGCCCGACGAGCGCATCGACATGCGCGACCTGGCGTACGCGAGCGAGTGCTACCGCGACCTGGCGGTGCGCTTGCTCTCCCCCTGACCCAACCCAACATCGCGCCGCGACGGGCGCGACGGCGGTGCGCCCGTCGTGCATAATGGTGAGGTGGAGCCACGGACGGTGACGCTTTCAGCCTCGATCGTGCAGGACATTCAGAACTGGTCCTACCAGTGGTCGAGTGTCGTGATGATCGTGTTCTTCGCGGCGCTCATCTATCTGATGTGGCGCACGCTGAAAGTGATGCCGCGGATCAAGCCGCAGCAGATCAAGCCGTCCTCGAGCGACTCGGTGGCCTGGAAGGACATCGCCGGCGTCGACGAGGCGAAGGCCGAGCTGCAGGAGATCGTCGAGTTCCTGCGCGACCCCAAGCAGTTCGAGGCGCTCGGCGCGAAAGTGCCGAAGGGGATCCTGCTGCACGGTCCGCCCGGCACCGGCAAGACGCTGCTGGCCAAGGCGGTGGCGCACGAGTCCGGCGCGCAGTTCTTCGCCCAGTCCGCCGCCGCGTTCGTGGAGATGTTCGCGGGACTCGGCGCCGCCCGTATCAGGCGGCTGTTTGCGATCGCGCGCAAGCACGAACCCGCGATCATCTTCATCGACGAGCTCGACGCCGTCGGCGGACGCCGCGGCGCCGACTTCTCCGGCGAGAAGGACCAGACGCTCAACCAGCTGCTGGTCGAGATGGACGGCTTCGCGACGACCGGACGGCTGGTCGTGATCGCCGCGTCCAACCTGCTCGAGAAGCTCGACCCGGCGCTGCTGCGCCCCGGGCGCTTCGACCGTCAGATCTTCGTCACACCGCCCGACGTGAAGGGCAGGAGAGGCGTTCTTGGCGTGCACACACGCCACAAGCCACTACAGGACGTGGACCTCGGCCTCGTGGCGGCGCAGACCAGCGGTCTCACCGGTGCCGATCTGGCAAACATCTGCAACGAGGCGGCGATCTTCGCGGCACGGCGCGGCGCAAAGAGCATCGTCAACGCCGACTTCGACCATGCCCTGGAGCGCGTGATCGCCGGGGTGCAGTCCCATCGGGTGCTCAACGAGCACGAGAAGCGCGTGGTGGCCTTCCACGAGGCCGGCCACGCGCTGTGCGGCGAGCTGCTGCCATCGGTCGATCTCGTGCACCGCATCTCGATCGTGCCGCGCGGACGCGCGCTCGGCTACACGCTCAACCTGCCCGCCGAGGACCGTTACCTGAAGACGCGCGAGGAGCTGCTCGACTTCATGACGATGCTGCTCGGCGGTCGCGTCGCCGAGCAGATCGTGTTCGGTGCGATCACCACCGGCGCCTCCGACGATCTGAAGCGCGTGGCTGACATCGCGCACTCGATGGTCCACGACTACGCGATGGGCAGCGCCGGCGTGGGGCGCTCCCCCGACGGAAACGTGCGCCTGTCGGAGACCACGCTGCGGTTGCGCGACGAGGAGCGCCGCGAGCTGATCGAGGAGGCACGCAGGGCCGCGCGGCGGATGATCTTGAGCCATCGAGCGCAACTGGACGCGCTGGCGGGCGAGCTGCTGGAGAACGAGACCGTGGACCGCGCCGCAATCGAGCGGATCATGAAGGGCATACCGCGGCTGGAACGCCGGCCGGGTGTTGGGCTGCGCGTGGTGGCTGCGACCGCCGTCGAGCAGACCCCAATTGTCGAGTAACCTGCGGGACGTGTTCAACCGCATCGACCACATCGGCGTGGCCGTCGATGACATCGAGGCGTCGCTCGTGCTCTACCGCGACGTCTTCCAGATGGAGGTCGCCCACCGCGAGATCGTCGAGGAGCAGGGTGTGGAGGCCGTGCTGCTGGATGTCGGCGAGAACCACGTCGAGCTGCTCGCGCCGCTCGCCGCCGACACCCCCGTCGGCAAGTTCCTGGCCAAGCGCGGCTCCGGGCTGCACCACGTTGCCTACCAGGTGTCTGACATCGAGGCGACGCTGGCGGCACTGCGAGAGGCGGGGCAGCCGCTGATCGACAAGCACCCGCGTGTGGGCATTCGCGGAGCGCTTGTGGCATTTTTGGAGCCGAAGGGGACCGGCAAAGTCCTCACCGAGCTCGTTCAACCCGTGGAGGTTCACTGATGGCAAAGCAACACAGGCGCATCAGCGTCGGCTTCCAGGGCGGGCAGGTGCTCTCGCTGCGTGTCACCGACGAGCAGCTCGAGACGCTCTACAGAGGGCTTGGAGACGGCGGTTGGCATGAGCTCCAAACCGAGGAGGGGCCGGTGCGCATCTACCTCGGTCAGGTCGTCTACGTCCGTCTGGAGGACAGCGACCAGCGTGTGGGTTTTGGCGCCTAGGCATTAGCCGGTGAGCACACGCATCGGCATCGTCGGGCTGCCCAACGCCGGCAAGTCCTCGCTGTTCAACGCACTCACCAAGGCGGGCGCGGAGGCGGCCAACTATCCCTTCACCACGATCGAGCCCAACGTGGCGGTCGTGCCCGTACTCGACGAGCGGCTGGTGGAGGTGGCAGACACAGTGGGGGCATCGGAGATCGTGTGGGACACGATCGACTTCCACGACATCGCGGGCCTGGTGGCGGGTGCCCATAAAGGCGAGGGACTCGGCAACCGTTTCCTCGCCAACATCCGCGAGACCGACGCGCTCGTGCACGTCGTACGCGCCCACACCGACGCGAACATCATCCATCCCGAGGGCCGCGTCGATCCACTGGCCGACATCGAAACGATCGAGACCGAGCTGGTGCTCGCCGACCTCGAGCAGGCCGAACGGCGCGTCGACCGCGTCGCCAAGCAGGCCAAGGGCGGCGACCGTGTCGCGATCGCCGAGGAGGCGTGGCTGCGCGAGGTGATCTCAGAGCTCGGGTCCGGACGCCCCGCGCGCGGCGTGACCCCACCCGAGGACGCCCCGCACGCGCTGCGCGACCTCGGCTCGCTGACCGCCAAGCCGGTGCTGTTCGTGGCGAACGTCGACGAGGGCTCCGAGCAGGTCCCCGCCGCGATCGCCGAGCACGCGGCGGCACAGGGCGCGGGGGCGGTCGCTGTGTCCTCGCGAATCGAGTCCGAGCTGGCCGAGCTGGAGGAGGAGGAAGCCGCTCTGATGCGCATAGAATTGATGTCCCACCCGCCCGGCGAATCCAGCCTGCAAAGGATCGTGCGCGGCGCCTTCTCGCTGCTACACCTGATCGCGTTCTTCACCGCCGGTGAGGCCAAGCCCGCCCAGTCATGGCACCTGCGCGACGGGCTCACCGCGTGGCACGCCGCCGGTCAGATCCACTCGGATATTCAGAAGGGCTTCGTGCGCGCCGAAGTGGTCGGCTGGCGCGAGATCGTCGACGCCGGCGGCTACTCGGGCGCGCGTGAGCGCGGCACCCTGCGGCTCGAGGGCCGCGACTACGCGATGCGTGATGGGGACGTCATCACAGTCAAGTTCACCCCCTAGCGGCCCGCTGGCGCGGCGCCAGCCTGCGTCCTACCGATTGGAGATCGAGGGAATCTCCAATCGGCCAGCACGTGTGCTTAGCACACTTCACTCGCTGCGTCCTTGGCTGGCTTGGCCATCGGACCGATAGGCGCTTGAGGTGAGCCGTTCCGCTAGGCGCTCAAGGTGGTAAGCCGCTCAGCCAGGCGCTTCATGCCGATCTCTCGCACCGCCGCCGCACCCGCGGCGAAGTCCGTGGGTGTGTCGGGTGGTCGCGACACATCGATCTCCACGAGCGTCGCGATTTGCTTGAAGGTGCGTAGCAGCTCCGCGTTCTCGTGCAGCGTGGCTGCCACCCGCGGGCGCAGCTGAGCCTCGGTTGGAGGGCTCTGTTCACGGCTGGCCTTGGCGCTGGCCTCATCGTGGTTTGCACCGCCGCTGTCTGTCTTCTCGCTCTGGCGTTCTGCCTGCTCCAGTAGCTCCTCCAGCGTGCCGTACGTTTGCAGCAACGCGGCCGCCGTCTTTGCGCCGATCCCCGGAGCGCCGGGCAGGCCGTCTGAGGGGTCACCTCGCAGCGCGATGAAGTCCGGCACTCGTTCGGGCGCTATTCCATAGCGCTCGATCACATCGTCGGCTGTCAGCTCCAGAACGTGCCTCTTTCCCAAATCCAACACGGCAACCTGATCGCCCACCGCCTGGTAGAGATCGCGATCCGCGGTCAACAGCAAAGTTCGCCCGCCCGCTTCGGTCTCCACGCGCGCGTAGGAGCCCATCGCGTCGTCGGCCTCCAACTCCTCGGCGTTGGCCGTGATCCAGCCGAAGTCCGCCAGCAGCCGCGGCGCGCGCTCCCACTGCTCGCGCAGCTCCTCGGGCATCGGGTCGCGGTGGGCGTGGTACGGGGGGTACGCCTCGACGCGATAGCGCGCCTCCTCCGCCCCAAAGCAAGCCACCACCGCGCGCGGCGGGCGCGCTTCGATCGCGCTCAACAGCGCGTTCACCGTGCCCAGCAGCGCGTTCACCGGTCGGCCGTCCCGGCCCTTGATCGATTTGGGCAGCGCGAAGTACCCGCGGTACAGCAACCACGGCACGTCGGCGACCAGCAGTGGCGCTTGCATTGCGCCAGGGTACGCCTTATGGGGAATCAGGAGGGGCGGCGGTGTATTTCAAAAAACCGCATGCATAACACTTTACAAAATGAAGTGTTATGGGTCTCAATGTGGACAATTAACGGGCAGCCACGCCGCCTGTGCCGCTCACGCGCGCCGGCTGGGCCACCGGCGTCGGAGATGCGCCTCCAGATCCGCTCACCGGGGTTGGCGCGGGCGTCGTCGCCGGTGTCGGCGCTGGGGCGGCCGGGCCGCTTGCGTCCGGCTCTGGCTGTGTCCCCTTCGCGCTCTTCACGCTGAAGTACTCCCACGTGGAATACAACCCGAGTCGTTCCGCCAACTCTGGCCCACTCACGAGCGTGTTCCCCTTCGACCCCAGCACGTCCGCCGAGACGATCCGCGGCGAGCTCCCCCGTTGCAGCACCTCGATCCCATCAAGCGCGCCGTCCACGAGCCCGTTCAGGCGGGCCGCCGCCGAGGCGAAGCTCATCGTCACGGTCCAGCGGTGCAACGGCCCCTCGTCATAGGGGTCGCTCACGCCCACCAGCCACGGCTCCGCCGCGGCGCCCGGAAACGAGTTCTGCACGTCCTCGGTGTGTCCGCCCGAGCTGGCGAAGAAATAGGTGATCGCGGGCTGCCCCCCATATGTGACGATCTGACCCGCCGTCGCGGCTACGGCAGAGTTGCTGCGCGACGTTTCCGCGGCTTTCCCCAGGTACATCTGCGAGCGATCGTCGGAGTACACGTCGAACTTCGTGCCCCCCGCGTCCGCGGTGATCGCATACGTGCGACTCGCCACCGCCTGCGCCTCCAGCGCCGCCAGCGGCCAGCTGGAGGGCATCTCGGCTGCCACCACCCCGCGCACATACGTTTCGAGCGGCACGCGCTTGACCTTCGAGCCCACCAACACCTTCACGATCGTGTTCGGTGGTGCCTGTCCGAGCGCTGTGCCCGTGTAGTAGTGGGTAAGGATCGCCCCATACGCCCAACCGTGTTCGGCGTAGCCCAGCGCCCCGTCCTGGCTCATGCCGACGCCATGGCCGTCGCCTGCGCCATCGATTACCAGTGTCGTCGCGCTCGCCGCGCCGGTCGCGTCCACGGCCGCGCCCAGCACCACGGCCGCCAGCGCACAGGCCAGGATTACAGCGTGCCTCAACAGCGCGCACACCCGGTGGTAGGTTGATCTTGTAAATGTAAAGAGCATCCGTGCTCAGAGTTATGAAGCCGATCAGCCGATCACAGTTTCGGGGCGAGGAATTGCATGAGCTTTGATTCGACCGCATCCCGTAGTCGCTTGAGTGCCGCACGATGACTGGCGAGTGAAGATGACCGATCCCCGCACCCGCACCTCCACACGCGCCGCCTCCGGCCGACGGCATCCGCAGCATGCAGGACGTCCGTGATGACGACGAGCGGTTGGGCGAGCGAGCGAGAGGTCCTGCAGCGAGTTCCCACCAAGCTCTACATCGGGGGACAGTGGCGGTCCGCCTCCGGCGGCGGCACGCTCGCCGTCGAGGACCCCTCCACCGGGGAGCCACTATTGGAGGTGGCCGACGCGACCCCCGAGGACGCGCTCGCGGCGCTCGCCGCCGCGGCCGATGCGCAGGCGCAGTGGGCCGCCACCGCCCCGCGCGAGCGGGGAGAGATCCTGCGCCGCGCCTACGAGCTGCTGCTCGCGCGCGCCGACGAGCTCGCGCTCGTGATGACGCTGGAGATGGGCAAGGCGCTCGCCGAGTCGCGCGCGGAGATCGTCTACGCGGCCGAGTTCCTGCGCTGGTTCTCCGAGGAGGCCGTGCGCATTCACGGACGCTTCATGACCAACACCACGGGGGTCGGTCGCATCCTCACGATGCGCCAACCCGTGGGTCCCTGCGTGTTCGTCACGCCGTGGAACTTCCCCACCGCGATGGGCACCCGCAAGATCGCCCCCGCGATCGCCGCCGGCTGCACGATGGTCGTCAAGCCCGCCCAGCAAACGCCGCTGTCGATGCTCGCGCTCGCCGACCTGCTGGCCGACGCGGGCCTGCCAGGAGGCGTGCTCAACGTGATCACCGCCAGCCACTCCGGCGCGGTAATCGAGCCGCTGCTGAAGGATCCCCGCACGCGCAAGCTGTCGTTCACCGGCTCCACCGAGGTTGGTCGCACGCTGATCGCGCAGTCCGCCCAGCAGATTCTGCGTGTGTCGATGGAGCTGGGCGGCAACGCCCCGTTCCTCGTGTTCGAGGACGCCGATCTCGACGCCGCCGTGGAGGGCGCGCTGACGGCCAAGCTGCGCAACGTCGGCGAGGCCTGCACGGCCGCCAACCGCTTCCACGTGCACGAGTCGATCGCAGAGGAGTTCGCACAACGGATGGCCGCGCGGATGGCCACCCTGAAGGTGGGACGCGGCACCGAGCCGGGCACCGACGTTGGCCCGCTGATCGACGACCGCCAGCGCACGATCGTGGCCGAGCTGGTGGCCGACGCAAACGATCGAGGTGCCACGCTGCTCACCGGCGGGGAGTCATTGCCCGGCGCCGGCTACTTCTATGCCCCCACGGTGCTCGCCGGCGTGCCCAACGACGCGCGCGCCCTGCGCGAGGAGATCTTTGGACCGGTAGCGCCCGTCACAAGCTTCTCCACAGAGCAGCAAGCGGTGTCCGCCGCCAACTCCACCGAGTACGGGCTCGTGGCCTACCTCTACACGCGCGATCTCGCGCGCGCGTTTCGCGTCGCCGAGTCGATCGAGGCCGGCATGGTCGGGGTCAACCAGGGCATCGTCTCCAACCCCGCCGCCCCGTTTGGGGGCGTCAAGCAGTCCGGATTCGGGCGCGAGGGAGGATTCGAGGGCATCGACGAGTACCTGGAGACGAAGTACGTCGCGCTGGCGGTGTGACGGCCGGGCAGGTGCGATAGGACAGCACTGTTAGAAGAGTTCGTATCGGGGTATGGGAGATACGGCCGTTTAGCATCTGCTTGCGGTCAATCACCGAGCCCAAGATGCAACCCGATTCGCGTAGCTCGTCTCAGATTGACTCAAGCGAAAGATGATTGTGGCCGAATAGACGAACAGCAGAAGAACGGAGTGCTTTTCGTGCGTGGAGTTACAAAGGTTGGCTTTCAACGGTCCACCCCCCGCAGGGTGACGCTGCCGCACGGCCTCGCCACGCGCGAGCGCTCCTCTCCGAGCGACGAGCTGGATCCCCAGTCGCGCGAGTTGCAGGCGCTGCTCGGCGATGCCACGGACGAGCGCTCGCGAATCGATGGGCCCAACGCCCCCAACCCCCCCACTCCCGGTCCCGCCTCTCCCGAGCGCCAACACGCAAGCCGGCGTCGCCGCGTCTCGCTGCTGGCGCCGCCCGCGCTGGCGGCGATAGCAGCGCTCATCGCGGGTGGCCCGGTACTGACGGTCATTGGTGCGCTCGTGCTCGTCGTCGCCGCCGGCGTCGCCGGCTGGCTGCTCGGCGACGATCGCCGCAAAGCGCTCCAGCTCGAGGTCGACGACCGCAACGACGACCTGCGCCGTGCGCTCTCAGAGCTCGAGATCGCCCAGGCCGAGACGGTCCGGCGCCTGTCGATGGCCGTCGAGTTTCGAGACGAGGACACCGGCGCCCACATCGAGCGCATCGGACGCTTCTCCACGCTCTTGGCCGAAGCGGTGGGAATGAGCCCCGAGTTCTGCCGCCGCATCAGCCACGCAGCGCCACTGCACGACGTCGGCAAGGTCGCGATCCCCGACGCGATCCTGCTGAAGCCGGGCTCGCTCACGCCAGAGGAGCGCACGATCGTGGAGACCCACGCCGAGGAGGGCCACCGCCTGCTGCGCGGCTCCTCCTCCTCGATCCTCGACATGGGTGCCACGATCGCGCTGTCCCACCACGAGCGCTGGGACGGTGGTGGCTACCCGCGCGGCCTCGAACGAGAGAGCATCCCGATCGAGGGCCGCATCGTGGCGATCGCCGACGTGTTCGACGCGCTCACCAGCCACCGCGTCTACCGCGACGCGTTCCCGGTCGAGAAGGCAGTGGAGATGATGCTCGAGGAGTCCGACCGCCATTTCGACCCGGTGCTGCTGCAAGCGTTCATGGAGGTGCTCGACAGCTCCGGGACCGACGCACGCACGCGCGAGCGCTCCAACCCGCGTTCGCTGGTGGCGGGCGCCCTTGAGATCTACACCGACGCGATGCGTCTCGGCGACGCCGAGCTCGCGGAGGAGGCGATCGCCTCCGCGATCGAGGACGGGATCAACCCCGCCACGCTCAAGGACGAGGTGGTCGAGCCCGCCATGTCCCACATCGAGCAGCTGCGCGCCACGGGCGAGATAGACCTCGACACCGAGCACCGCGCTGTGGCCATCACCCGCCGCGTGATGGCCACGATGAACCGCTACATGCTCGCCCGCGGCTGACGCGCGGGAACAGTCCGAGAAAGACACGCTCTAAAGTCGCGCCGGCGCTCGCGCCGATACATTTCCGCGCATGCCCCAACACTCGATCGTCACCGGCGGCGCCGGCTTCATAGGTTCGCACCTCGTCGACGCGCTGCTCGCGGCCGGCCACGAGGTGACAGCCATAGATGACCTGTCCTCCGGCAGCGCCGCCAAGGTGCCCGCCGGCGCACGCTTGTGCGAGCTCGACATCGTCGATCGCGCGGGGCTGGATCGCGTGTTTGAGGAGGTTCAGCCCGCCGCTGTGTTCCACCTCGCCGCGCAGGCCTCAGTCGTCGCCTCGGTGGCCAACCCCGGACGCGACTGCGCCGTCAACGTGCAGGGCACCCTCAACGTGGTCGATGCCGCCACCAAGCTGGGCGCGCCCGTGTCGTTCACCTCCACCGGCGGCGCGCTCTACGGCGACGACGCGCCGCTGCCCACAACCGAGCAGCGCATCCCCGCCCCGCTCGCGCCCTACGGCGCTTCGAAGTGGGCGGCCGAGGCGTACGTCAACACATGGTCACTGTCCTCCGGCGTGCCACACGCGGTGTGCCGGCTGGGCAACGTCTACGGCCCGCGCCAGAGCCCCCACGGGGAGGCCGGCGTGGTGGCGATCTTCTCCGAGCACCTCCACACCGGCAAGGTCCCAAAGATGTTCGGCCACGGCAAGCCCACGCGCGACTACGTGTACGTGGGGGACGTCGTCTCCGCGCTGATCGCCGCCAACGGCACTCGGGGGACGTTCAACATCGCCACTGGGGCGGAGACCGACGTGGCCACACTGTGGAGCGTGCTGTGCGAGGCCGCCGGCTCCGACATCGAGCCGGAACTGGCGGATCTGCGCCCTGGGGAGCTGCAGCGCAGCTGTCTGGACACGAGCCTTGCGAAGCGCGAGCTTGAGTGGAGCGCGACGGTCGAGATCGGTGAGGGGCTACGGCGCACCTACACGGCGCTGGTCGAGGAATTCGAAGCCTCAAGCTGAAGTCGATAGGATCGTCTGCCGATCGAAGATTGGTCAGCGGCGAGATAGCTCAGTTGGTAGAGCACACGACTGAAAATCGTGGTGTCCCCGGTTCGAGTCCGGGTCTCGCCATCAAGAAGGCGCTGCAAATGGGCATGTTTTTGAGGTAATGATCGCTATCTCGGCTGCCCCCATTTGGTCCTCGCGGCACAAACCTCGGCACAAACCCTTGATAGTAGTGCCCTGTTCTGAGCGGGTCGGCACGTCTCGAGAAGCCTTACGGGAGGCGTGTTTGGGTGGCAAATGGCTTATCTATGCGGTATTGGCAAGAAGAGCCAACCTGCACAGCACGCCTCGAATGAAAGGGAACATGAGCAGGAATCGTGGTGCCCTGAGAACGAGTTCTGAGCTGTTCGAGTGTCCCGACATGAGTGCACAAGCTCAAGCTCTGTGCATGGCGGGGGCGACGAGAACCAGACCGTGATGTTGGCTCATATCGAGTTGTACGGAGTTTTACGATCTCGATGAACTCCTATAGCCGGTCGGACGGAGCTCATCGAGGGGCTGTGCAGTCGCAGGATTTGAAAGCGTCAGCGGGCGTGGTGAGAAAGCCTCGCGACGGTGATCACGCGTCGATGGCTGAGTGCTGGCGGAGGTACTCGCGCAGGTAGGGCAGTGCGAAGTCGACGTAACCGCGGCGGGTGGGGTAGATCAGCTCGGCGGCGATCAGCCGGAGGCGGTACTGGCTGGCGTAGTTCACGTTGACATCGAGGCGCTGCTGGATGTCGGCCATCTTGGACGGGCCGTCATCCTGGGCCATCGCGAGCAGGAATGACTTACCGATGTCCGAGGCGGCGCTCAGCGCCGGCTCGTGGATGAGCGCACCGAGCCTGCGCCGCGCTCGGGCGACCCCTTGGGTGGCGTCCGCGGCTGTGATCTCCGGTGCGGTCGGGTTAATCCGCCACACCTGGGCGCCGACCAACTGCAGGAGGAAGGGGTAGCCGCGCGCGCCGTCGACCATGATCTGCAGAGCCTCCTCATCGATGCCGCGGCCGGCTGCCTGGATCGGTTCACGCAACGCGCGTTCAACGTCGGCGCGCGCTACTGAACCCAGCGTGTGCCGTTCGGCGCGGCGCAGGAAGGTGAGCACGTCGTCGTTGACGACGTCGCTGACACTGGCGGCCAGGCCAGCACCGGCGAACGCCAGCTCCCGATTCTCACGGAACGCATGCTGCACGACAGTGGCTAGCTCGCGTAGCTCTTCGATCTGGTTGTGGTGGATCTCATCAAGCGTGATCAGCACGCCGATGCTCTGCTCCGCCAGCAGGTCGGTGAGCATCTCGAGCTGGTTACGGAAACCTGCTTGGACGACGTGCGCCTCGATCGTGGTCCAAGTGAGGGAGCCGAGATTCAGCGGGGTGCCCACGCCGCTCATGCGGCGCTGCACGGCCTTGGGGTCGAAGTCGCGCAGCAGTCGTGGGAGGTGCTGCTGGGTCATCCTGGAGACGAAGCCGGGGGTGGCGGTCTCGCTGACGATGAGCCAGCCGCGCTGGCGTGCGCGGTCCTCGACCGCGTTGAGCATGACCGTCTTGCCGGCGCCTCGGGCGCCGGTGTAGAGAGTCGCGCGGCCCGCCGCTCCGGGGCCATCTTCAAGCGCCTCGGCGAAGTCATCGAGCAGCTCGTCACGGCCGACCAGCAGCGGTGGGCTGACCCCGAAGCTCGCGTGGAAGGGGTTGCTCATCCGGCTACCACCATACCCCATCCTGTTAGAGAGCGTTAGAGTTCTTAGATTCGGTTAGAGTCGGGCCTGTGCTCAACCACCTACCAGCCCCAGAATCGCCGTCAGAGGCGTACAAAACGCTGAGCTGGGGGCGGTATCGTGGGCCGATGGCTGATGCCGCGTTCGTGAGCGAGTTGCCCGACGATCCCAGACAAGCGCCCTGACCGCACGAAGGGCGTCTTGGTGCTTCGGTTCACGCCACCAGAGGGGCCGCGGGCGCAGCGCGGGCCTCTGCCACAGGACAGAGCGCCGACGCCGTTCCCGCCAGCACCTGCGCTCAAACCGCTGACCGTCGTCGTTGATTCCGAGTGGATCGACGGGCTCGACGGGAACGACCTGTGTAGCCCGGACGTGATTCCCGGACGTGATTCTCGGTGGCCTGCTGACTCTCGACACGGTGCGGCTGCTGAGGTACGCCGACGACGGCTCGCCGCCCGGTCTCCTGCGCGGCGGCGACCATACAGACAACGTCGTGCGTGGATGGATCGTCGTCAGAGGATATGAGGCCGACATTCACATGTGGCGCATAGTCGCACACGATGGGAAGTCAGTGACGGAGACCTGTTTCGGGGGTTATTTTCCGAACGCGGCGGAACAGGACTGCAATACGAGCG
>JBAWFB010000086.1:0-1740 GCA_049591495.1 Solirubrobacteraceae bacterium | reverse complement strand
GTAACAGCCTTCGCCGTGCGCGATGGGCACGCAGAGGAGTTTGCCCGCCGGAATCTGGTTGGTGAACGGCGAATCGTGCGTGACGGTTTTCACGAAAACGTTTTCGCAGCGGAATTGCAGTGAGCGGTTGCGAATGAGCGCGCCGGGCAGCAGACCGGCTTCGGTGAGGACTTGAAAGCCGTTGCAGATGCCGAGGACGAAGCCGCCGTTGTCAGCGAATTGTTTCACGGCCTGCATCACGGGACTGAACCGCGCGATCGCGCCGCAGCGCAGATAATCGCCGTAGCTGAAGCCGCCGGGAATGATGACGCAGTCGGTGTCGCCCAGGGAAGCTTCTTTGTGCCACAAAAGGCGCGCGGAATGGCCGAGCAGGCGGACGGCGTGGACGGCGTCCTGATCGCAGTTGCTGGCGGGGAATTGAAGAACGGAGAAATTCATTTTAATTTTTGCCACAGAGTCACAGAGCGCACAGAGGGAAGTGATTGAGATTTCTCTATGTTCTCTAGGTCTCGGCGGCTATTCAGAAATTTCCAGTTTGTAATCTTCGATGACTGGATTGCTCAACAGCTTATGCGCCGCGTCGTTCAGCGCCTTTTCCGCCGCCGCCTTGTCCGTGCCGGGCGCGAGGTCAACCTCGATGTATTTGCCGATGTGGACGCCGGTGACGCCGGTGTAGCCCATCTGTTCGAGGGTGGTCTGGACAGTTTTGCCCTGCGGATCCAGCACGGCTTTCTTGGGGGTGATGATGATTTTTGCTTTCATGCGCGAACGGGAAAAGGTTGCGGAAACGAAGCCGGGGAAGCGAGCCAAAAAAGCTCCCAGTTCGAATTCGAAATGCCGGCGGCGTGAACTTGCCTCATCGTCATCCGCCAATCATTTCATGCGGCCGGCGGCGCAACCGAATAAGCAGGATTGAAATCCGCCCGCTTTTGCGCAACAGTTTCGTTTATGAGAATTTTGAACTCTCCGGCGGGCGGCAATGGCGGCAACCACAAAAACCTCGATGACTGCACCATCGTCATCTTCGGCGCGAGCGGCGATCTCACGGCGCGCAAGCTCATCCCCGCGCTCTACCATTTGTTCAAGGATGGGCAGATGCCCGCAACGTTCCGTGTGGTGGGCTTCGCACGCCGCGAAAAGACCGACGCCTCGTGGCGGCAGGAACTGCGCACCGCGCTCGACCAGTTTTCGCGCACCAAACCGGTGGATGACAAGGTCTGGGCGGAGTTCGCGGAAAACATTTTTTACTGCCAGGGTGACCTGACCGAGGACGCGGCCTACGTCAAGCTCGGCAAACAACTGGAATCCTTCGGGAATCCGGCGTTACGCGACAATCTCCTGTTTTACCTCGCCATCTCGCCGAGCCAGTTCGGGGAAGTCGTGGAACAGGTGCATCGCTCGAAACTGTTGAAAAAAGATGGCCCCGGCTGGCAGCGACTGGTGGTGGAAAAACCGTTCGGCCACGACCTCGAATCGGCGCAAAAACTCAACCAGGAACTCACCCGTTACGCGCACGAGGCGCAGGTGTTCCGCATTGACCATTATCTCGGCAAGGAAACGGTGCAAAACATTTTGATGTTCCGTTTTTCCAACTCGATTTTCGAGCAGCTTTGGAACCGCAATTCCGTGGATCATGTCCAGATTACCGTGTCCGAAAAGATCGGCGTGGGCGACCGCGGCGGTTATTACGAGGAAGCCGGCGCGCTGCGCGACATGGTGCAGAACCACATGTTGCAGGTG
>JBAWFB010000085.1:0-1998 GCA_049591495.1 Solirubrobacteraceae bacterium | reverse complement strand
GGTCCCTCTCCCAAGGGCCCTGCTCAAACCGGTTAAGCGTCAGACCACAGGGACCGACCCAAAACCCGACCTATATTTCGCCCACACCCCCAAACGGGATGCCAGGGCATGGCTCCTTTATACCCGATGCCCACTCTGCTGTCAAGCCCTCGTAGAAAAGAAACCGGCCCGAGCTGTCAAGCCCACTGGGTGGGCACCAGCAGGAGCGCGTGGACGACCACCGCCGAGCAGGCGCCGTGTACTAGCCGCAAAGCCCAGGGCTCAACCATCCGAGAGGAGCTGCCGATACAGCAGTGTGAACCGCTGTCTGGTCCTATTCGTCGCGCTCATATCGACGCTGTCCCTGGCGCTTTCCGCTGCCCAGGGCGCGACCAATCGGCACCACGGTCGAGCAAACGTCCACGTCCGCCACGAAAGGATCCATCGCGCTCCGCGCAAAGGCTCCAACCGCTCGTGCCGGCACTCAAAGGCCCACAAGCACGGCAAGCACTCTGGCGCGTGCAAGAGCGCCAAGAGGTCCACGCACCACCCGCACAAGCTGGTTGCCGGCAGCTCGCGGCCCGCGACGGTCTCAAGCGACTGCCCGAACGCCAACCTCACGCCTGACGAGGCCAACATCGCAAGCGTGCAGGCCGCCACGGTGTGCCTGGTCAACGACGAACGCGTGCGCTTCGGCGAGTCGGCGCTGATCGAAAACCCGCAACTGACGAGCGTCGCCGACAACCACTCGCGCGACATGGACGTACGCGACTACTTCTCTCATGTCTCCCCCACCGGCGAAACGCTGCTGATGCGCGTGCAGGCGAGCGGCTTCATCCCCAACGGCAACGTGGGCTACACGATCGGCGAGAACATCGCCTGGGGCACGCTGTGGCTCGCCACGCCAAACGCGATCGTGAAGGCGTGGATGGAATCCCCCGGGCATCGCGCCAACATCCTTGACGCCGGCTTCCACTACACCGGCGTTGGCGTCGACACGAACCTGCCTCGCTCGATGTCCGGTGGACAGGCCGGCGGAATGTACACGCAGGACTTCGGCACCATCATCCAGTAGCCGCTTCGCCGCGCACCGCTTTGGCCGGGCGGATAACCTCCCGCCTCTCAGACCACTACAAGGAGAAGCGAAGACCATGGGAGCACTCGACGGCAAGTCCGCGATCGTGACCGGCTCGGCGCGCGGCATCGGACGCGCCACGGCAGAGCTGCTGGCCGCACAGGGCGCGCAGGTACTCATCAACGACCTCGACGGCGACGTGGCCGAGCAGGCCGCGCAGGAGATCTCAGGCGAAACCGCCGTGTTCTCCGGCGACCTCACCAAGGGCGACGCGGCCGAGCAGCTCATCGCGAAGGCGATCGACTCGTTTGGCAAGATCGACATCATCGTCAACAACGCCGGCTACACGATCGACGCACCGATCCACAAGATGTCCGACGAGCAGTTCCAGGCGATGCTCGACATCCACCTGATCGTGCCCTTCAAGGTGATCCGCGCCGCCGCACCGCACCTGCGCGAGCCCGCAAAGAAGGAGCGCGAGGAAGGCGTGGAGGTGTTCCGCAAGATCGTCAACATCTCCTCGATCTCCGGCACGATGGGCAACGCCGGACAGGCCAACTACTCATCCGCCAAGTCCGGCGTGGTCGGTCTCACCAAGACGCTCGCCAAGGAGTGGGGCCAGTTCAAGGTCAACTGCAACGCGGTCGCGTTCGGGTTCATCGACACGCGCCTCACAGCCGCGAAGGTCGAGGACAACACGATGGAGATCGGCGGTGAGAAGGTGCAGCTCGGCATCCCCGAGCAGATGCGCCAGATGGCCTCGATGCTGATCCCGCTCGGGCGCCCCGGCACAGCCGAGGAGGCCGCGGGCGGCGTGTTCTTCCTATGCTCGCCGTGGTCCAACTACGTGCACGGCCAGGTGCTCAACGTGACCGGCGGACAGTTCGTCGGGATGACCTCCTAGAGAAGCACGCTGCTCGCCGACCGCGAGGCCTTCGGGGCTC
>JBAWFB010000084.1:0-19940 GCA_049591495.1 Solirubrobacteraceae bacterium | reverse complement strand
GCGCTTGCCGGTGGCGCGGTCACCGTCACGCCAGCGCCCGACACGCTCGACGCCTCCTACCGCTCCCAGATCAGCTTCGTCGGGGCTCCCGTTGCAGAGCTCGCCGACATTCACGTGGCCGGCTCCCGCAGCGGCACTCACTCTGGACGGCTGGAGGCCTACTCCCAGGGAGACGGCGGCAGCTTCGTGCCAAGCAAGTCGTTCACGCAGGGGGAGACGGTGACCGTGCGTGCCGCGTTGCGCGAGGGCTCACGCACTATCCACTTCGCGTGGCACTTCACGGTCGCCGAAGTCGACACCGTGAGCCGCTCGCTGGAGACACCGCCGCCACCGCCACCACCGCCCAAGCAGAGCGAACTGCAGCAGTTCGTCTCCCGCCCGGAACTGAAGCCACCGGTAGTGTCGGTGAGCACCAACACCGGCACCCACGCACCGGGTGATCTCTTCCTGGCTCCCTACGCTGGACCCGGGCAATACGGACCGATGATCCTCAATGAAGCCGGCGAACTGATCTGGTTCAAGCCGGTGCCGCATGGCGCGCGCGCGGCCGACCTGCGCGTGCAGGAATACGACGGTCAACCGGTGCTGACGTGGTGGCAGGACCCGCTCGTCTACGGTGGGCGCCACGACGCTGGTGTGGTGATCGCCAACAGCTCCTACAAAGACATCCAGATCGTGCGCGCCGGCAACGGATATCAGCCCGACCTACACGCGTTTCAGATCACCCCGCAGGGCACCGCCGTGTTCACCGTGTACGACGCGATCCGCTGCGATCTACATTCCGACGGTGGTCCGCGCGAAGGCGCGGTGGCGGACACGGTGCTGCAGGAAGTAGATCTGAAGACCGGCCTGGTGCGCTACGAATGGCACGCGCTCGACCACGTGGCGTTTGCCGATTCCTACATGCCGATCGCGGGCGGCAGCACTGTGAAGTCCCCATGGGATTACTTTCACATCAACGTCGCCGCGCGTTACGGTCAGAACCTGCTCGTGAACTCCCGCAACACGTGGGCGGCCTACTACATCGACGGTCACACAGGCCAGATCGTCTGGCGCGTTGGCGGCAAGCAGTCGAGTTTCAAGATGGGACCCGATTCGCGACCCGCCTGGCAGCACGACGCACGCTTGGGACCCGAAAACACGATCTCCTTCTTTGACAACGGCGCCACCCCAGCGGTGCATCCGCAGTCGCGTGTGATCGTGCTGAGGCTCGACACCCAGAACATGACGGCAGCGCTGCTGTCGAGCTTTCACCACCCGACCCCGCTGGTGGTCCCAAGTCAGGGCGACTTTCAGCCGCAGCCTGACGGCAACTGGTTCGTCGGTTGGGGACAGGAACCCTACTTCTCTGAATTTGGCCCCGAAGGCCAGGTCCTGCTCGACGCGCACCTGCCTCGCCTCTATCAGTCGTTCACCGTGCTCAAGTTCCCGTGGAGCGGCACTCCCACCGAGCCGCCGCGGATCGATGTGCGTCCTGGCTCACACGGGGGGATCGTCGTCTATGCAAGCTGGAACGGTGACAGCGCCCTCACCGAATGGCGCCTGCTCGCTGGCCCCAGTCCGCAATCGCTCTCACCGCTCACCAGCGTGCCGCGCGACGGCTTTGAGACGGCGATCGCGACCTCCACGACACAGCCATACGTGGCGGTACAGGCGCTTGGCGCCGAAGGCGCAGTGCTCGGAACCTCATCCACAATCGGCTCCTGAGCCACTGTTGGGCATCACGCCGGTTGCAGACCTGATGGCAGGATTTGTTGGATATACGTCCTTGCGGACGGGTCGTTCTTGGGGCATGATCGGGCTATGCGCAACGGATCGAGCCCCCAACCGAGAGCCGTTGGCACGCGGCGCCCGCTACAGAGCACGGCGGCACAGTCCACAAGGGCCCGCACGTCCCATACCCGTCCCCGCAAGATCGCGATCCTCGCCTTCCCAGGTTTGCAGAGCCTCGACCTCACCGGTCCGTTGGAGGTGTTCGCCGCCGCCCACGCGCTCACCGATGCCTCCTCGCACGCCGGTCCGTCGCTGAGCGACCCCGCCTGGCGTGCCGACCGCGGCTATGAGCTGCTGATACTCAGCCGCGATGGCGCGCCGCTGCGCACTTCCAGCGGTCTTGAGATCGTCCCGCACGGCGACTTCGCCCGCACCCCCGCGCGACTCGACACGCTGATCGTTCCCGGTGGTCTGGGTACTCGCGAGGCCGGCGCAGACCCACCGACGCTCGAGTGGATCGCGCGCACCTCCGCTCGTTCGCGACGCACCGCCTCAGTGTGCACGGGCGCGTTTCTGCTCGCCGCCGCGGGGCTGCTTGACGGACGGCGCGCCACCACGCACTGGGCGGCCGCCGAGGAGCTCGCTCGCCGTCACCCAGCGGTGCGCGTTGACCCGGAGCCGATCTTCCTGCGCGATGGCGATGTGTGGACCTCCGCGGGCGTCACCGCCGGAATGGACCTCGCGCTCGCGCTCGTCGAAGAGGACCTCGACCGCGACGCCGCGCTCGTGATCGCGCGACATCTCGTCCTGTTCCTGCGCCGCCCCGGCAACCAGGCGCAGTTCAGTGCCACGCTCGCCGCACAGGAGCCCACTCGCGAGCCGCTGCGCGAGGTTCGTCGCCATATCGTCGAGAACCTCAACACCGACCTCTCCGTCGAGGCGCTCGCCGAGCGTGCCCACATGAGCCCCCGTCATTTCGCCCGCTCATTCCGCGCTGAGACCGGCGTCACACCGGCGCGCTTCGTGGAGAGCCTGCGGCTGGAGTCCGCCCGCCGGGCGCTCGAGGACACCGCGCAGCCCATCGCGACGATTGCGAACGCCTGCGGCTTCGGCACTCCCGAGACGCTCCGTCGCTGCTTTCTGCGCACGCTCGGCGTTGGTCCCGCCGAGTACCGCCGACGCTTCCACCCTGCGGGGTCTGCGTCCGGTGCCACAGCGGCGGCATGACCTTCGCATGAGCGGGACCGGCCACCGGAACGCCCCCCAATCCAAACCCATCACGAGAGGCAGGCACACATGGACATTGCGATCCTCATCTACGACCGTTTCACCGCGCTGGATGCAGTCGGGCCGTATGAGGTGCTCAGCCGCCTGCCCGGCGCGAAGGTCACCTTCGTCGCCGAGCACGCCGGGGTGGGTGGGTTCCCAGTCTCCACCGACACTCGCAGCCTCACACTGCTCGCCGAGGCCGCGATCGACGAGCTCGCCCACCCCGAGATCGTGCTCGTGCCCGGCGGTCCGGGCCAGGTCGCGCTGATGCAGGACGGACCGGTACACCAGTGGCTGCGCGCCGCCGACACCACCTCCACGTGGACCGCGGCAGTGTGCACCGGCTCGCTGATCCTCGCCGCCGCCGGCCTGCTCGAGGGTAAGCGCGCCACCAGCAACTGGCAGGCGCTCGAGCAGCTCAGCACCTTCGGCGCCGAGGTCGTCCCCGAGCGGGTGATGTTCGACGGCAAGTACGTCACCTCCGCCGGCGTCACCGCGGGGATCGACATGGCGCTCTCGCTTGCCGCCAAGATCGCGGGAGAGCAGGTCGCGCAGGCGATCCAGCTCGGTTTGGAGTACGACCCCGAGCCGCCGTTCGACGCCGGTTCCCCCGCCAAGGCACCCAAGGAGATCGTCGAGGCGGTGCTCGCCCACTCGCGCTTCGTTGAACACGCCGCCTAAGATCAGCCCGCCGAGCGCGATACGCGCCTGCGAGTGCAATGGCGCTCGCAGGCAAGCGTCTCCGTCCTACCGCTAACCTGCGCTATCCGATGGCTGAGCGCAGATACGACCCGCAAGAGATAGAGCCACGCTGGCAGAAGGTGTGGGCTGAGGAGCGCACCTGGGAGGTCTCCAACGACGCCATCGCGGGAGAGGCGGGCGGGTGGGATCTTGATACGAACTCCTATGTGCTGGAGATGCTGCCCTATCCCAGCGGCGAGCCCCACATCGGCCATCTGAAGAAATACGCAGTCGGCGACGCGATCGCACACTTTCACCGGCGCACCGGCCACCGTGTGCTTCACCCGATGGGCTACGACGCGTTCGGGCTGCCCGCCGAGAACCACGCGATCAAGACCGGTGTTCATCCGCGCGACTCCACCGCCGAGTCAATCGCCTCCTTTCAGCGTCAGTTCCGCTCGTGGGGGATATCGATCGACTGGTCGCGCGAGCTCGGCACTCACGAACCCTCCTACTACCGCTGGACGCAATGGATCTTCCTGGAGCTGTTCAAGGCGGGGCTGGCCTACCGTCGCGACGCCGCCGTCAAGTGGTGTCCGCACGACCAGACGGTGCTCGCCAACGAGCAGGTCGACGCCGACGGACGCTGCGAGCGCTGCGGAGCGATAGTCGAAGTCAAGCAGCTCGAGCAATGGTTCTTCCGCATCACCGACTACGCCGAGCGGCTGCTCGGCGATCTCGACCAGATCGACTGGCCCGAGCACGTGAAGACCATGCAGCGCAACTGGATCGGACGCTCCGAGGGCGCCGAGGTCACATTCCGCTGCGAGGAGCTCGCGATCGACTATCCCGTTTTCACCACACGCCCCGACACGCTGTTCGGCGCCACCTTCTTCGTGATGGCCCCCGAGCACCCCGACGTTCTGCGCCTGGTGCAGGGCACCCCCCAGGAGCAACCCGTGCGCGACTACATCAACCACGCGCTCACCGAGTCAGGCGTGGAGCGCGGCTCGATCGACAAGCCCAAGACCGGGGTCGCACTGGGGCGCACCGTGACCAACCCCGTCAACGGCGAGTCGATCCCGATGTACGTCGCCGACTACGTGCTGATGGAGTACGGCACTGGCGCGATCATGGCCGTACCCGGACACGACGAGCGCGACTACGCATTCGCGCGCGCATATGACCTCCCGATCCGGCGAGTGATAGAAGGTCCGCCCACCCCGCCCGAGGACGGCGGAGACGATCAAGAGCAGGCGGGTGGGCTTCCATATACAGGTGACGGACCCCTTGTAAACAGTCACCCCGACTTCGACGGCATGAGCAACCGCGAGGCGCTGCGCGCGATCGTGCAGTGGCTCGACCGCGAGGGCAAGGGCCACGCCTCGGTCAACTACCGCCTGCGCGACTGGCTCATCTCCCGTCAGCGCTATTGGGGCTGTCCGATCCCGATCGTCTACTGCGAGCGCTGCGGCATGCAGCCGGTGCCCGAGGAGCAACTGCCGGTCGTGCTCCCCGACATCGAGGACTACGCCCCACAAGGGCGCTCGCCGTTGGCGGCCGCCGAGGAGTGGGTCGCCACCCAGTGTCCCTCCTGCGGAGGACCCGCACGTCGCGAGACCGACACGATGGACACGTTCGTCGACTCCTCCTGGTACTTCCTGCGCTACTGCGACGCCCGCAACTCACGTGCCGCGTGGGATCCCGCCGCGCTGCGCCAGTGGATGCCCGTCGACCAATACATCGGGGGGGTGGAGCACGCGATCCTGCACCTGATGTACGCGCGCTTCTTCACCAAGGCGCTCGCCGACCTCGGCCAGCTCGACTTCCAGGAGCCCTTCAAGGCGCTGTTCACACAGGGAATGGTCACCAAGGACGGCGCCAAGATGAGCAAGTCCAAGGGCAACGTCGTATCACCCGCCTCGATCGTCGAGCGCTACGGCGCCGACACCGCGCGCTGCTACATCCTGTTCGTCGGCCCCCCCGACCAGGACGCCGACTGGTCGGACGAGGGCGTCGAGGGAGTTCACCGCTTTCTCTCCCGGCTGTGGCGGCTGGCTGCCGAGACGGCAGAGCGTCTCGGCACTCAAGGCACAGCGCGACCGCCGGAGAGTTTCAACGGCGACGGCGCGCTCAGCGACGACGACCTCGAGCTGGTACGCAAGGCTCATTGGGCGATCGACAAGGTCTCAGAAGATATGCGCCGTTTCGCCTTCAACACCGCCATCGCCGCGGTCATGGAGCTGCTCAATGACTGCTCGCGTATGCGCGAGCAGCTAAGCCTCGACACGTTGCGCTTCGGTCTCGCAACAGCGGCCTCGCTGCTGTTCCCGTTCGCCCCCCACGTCAGCTCGGACATCTACGACCTGCTCTGCGGGGAGCGCGTGTGGGAAGAACCGTGGCCGCAGGCCGATCCTGAGATGCTCGAACGCGATGCCTACGAGCTCGTCTGCCAAGTCAACGGCAAGCTGCGCGACCGCGTGCAAGCCGGCCGCGATGCCACCGCGGAGGAGCTCAAGGCGCTGTGCCGTGCGGCCCCCAACGTGCAAGCGCATATCGACGGGCGCGACATAGTCAAGGAAGTCGTTGTGCCGGGCAGACTTGTCAACTTTGTTGTGCGCTAACGGCCGGTCGGCGTTCCGCGCCCGCCACTGCCGCCACCGCGTGCTGTCCGAGCGCCTCTATTGAGGTGTTCGGCAATCGTTGTGCAACACCGCGCGGCAGCCACCAGTTCCACCTCCCAAACAGCTCCATCGCCGTTGGCACCAGCACCAGGCGCACGATCGTCGCGTCGATCGCGATAGCCATCGCGCAGCCCAGACCCAGCTCCTTGATCGAGGGGACTCCGGTGAGCGCAAACACGCTGAACACGCACACCATGATCAACGCGGCGCTTGTGATCGTCGAAGCGCTCGAGGACAGTCCTTCCACAACTGCCCGGCGCGTGTTCCCGGTCGCGGCGTAGCGCTCGCGGATGCGACTCAGCAGGAACACCTCATAGTCCATCGACAAGCCAAACACGACCGCCAGCACCAGCGGGAGGATCAGCGTTTCAACCGTCCCAAACACGAGCGTCAACACGCCGTACGCGGCGCTCACCGACAGCAGGTTCATCACCACCGCCTTCAGCGGCAACACGATCGAGCGCAGCAACAGCAGCAGCACAAAGAAGGTCACAGTCATTACAAACAGTGCCACCTTCCACATCGAGCTGATCACCTCCTGGTGGTAGTCGCTCAGATAAGCGCCCACCCCGCCGATCAGCACGCCTGCCGGCATCTGCGCACGCAATCGCGCAATTGCTTCCCGTCCCTGCGGGGACTCTCCGTCGTGGCGGGGAATCGCACGGATCAGCACTTCGCGCCCACTTCTTGAGAGGATCGTGGGCTCAAGGTTGCGCACCTCGGGATCGGCGCTCAACAGTTGCTTGACCTTTGTCTGCTCGCTCGCGGGCGCAATAACTTCGATCGGGCTGCTGGCCCCAGGACCGGTGATTGCCGCGGCGGCCTGAAAACCGCGCAGCGTCTCGTTTCCCTTCGGAAGCTGGCGCAACGCACCGTCGGTTGTGTGCAAGTGCAGCGCCGGGGCTGCCAACGCCAGCATCACTATCGCCGCGGTTGCCGCGGTCAGTGCTGGGCGGCGGGTCACGAGTGCCGTCCAGCGCGCCCAGAAGCCAGATCCGAGCCCGTCGCTCGGTCCCGCGCTCGCGCGCTCCTTGGCACTGGCGTCCGCGTCGAGACGTCCGCCGCCGCGCAGCCTTTGGCGCAGCGATTCCGCCAGCGCTGACACCCGCGCGAACACGCGTCCGCGCCCGTGCGTGCGCGCACCCAGCAGGGAAATGATCGTGGGCAGCAACGTTGAGGCCGCCAGCACCGACACGGTCACGACCACGATCGCCCCAAGCGCCATCGAACGGATCGCAGCCGCATGCACTATGTACAGGCCAACGAGCGCCGTCACCACCGTCGCACCGGAGAAGATCACCGCCACGCCCGAGGTCGCCAGCGCCGTCGCGCGCGCACGATCCGGGTCGGCACCCGCCCGGATCTCCTGGCGGTAGCGGGCGAGCACGAACAGCGAATAGTCCACCGCCACCCCGATCCCGATCATCGACGCCATGTTCGTCACGAACACCGACATTTCCATCGTCAGCGACAGCAGATAGATGATTGCGCCGGTGATCAACACCGACACCGCCCCCAACGCAAGCGGCAACGTGGCGGCGATCAGCGAGCCAAACACCGCCACGAGGATCAACGCGACAATCGGAAAGCCGGTCGCCTCCGCCTTTGCCAGGTCCTTCTTGCTGAGATCCTGTAGTCCCGCCCACAGCGCGCTCTGGCCGACCAGGTGCAGTGCCACCGGACCGTCGTCGGGACCGTTCAGGTCGAGCTTTCCCCGCAGCGCCTCCGCTACGTTCGTCGCGCCTTCTTCGTTCACTGTCAGGTTGAACGGCACTATCAGCGTGCGCTGATGCGCTCCTGCTGCCTGGATCGCGTGTTCGGCTTGGGCCCGCGCGGCGGGGGAGAGGCTGACGTTGGCTGTTCCCTGTGTGGCATCCGCTAGATGGGCGAGCCCTTCTTTCATCTTCGCGGCGTTGGCGCTGGCGGTTGGCACGAGCACGCCCGCAAGTTGCGCATGCTGAGCGCCAGGGGCGATTCTAGGCAGCCGTGCCAGCAGCTCCTTGGATTGCGAGCCGGGGATGGCGTACCCGCCGCCGGAGAGGTGTTCGCTCTGTTTTGCTGCCAACGGAGCCGCCGCTACCACGAGCACGATCCAAACGCCCAACACGAGTGCCCGGCGATGCTGCAACCAACGGTCAAGCTTCAGCATCAGGTTCTGCACGGCGCCCCCTTCCACCAGCTTGTTTGGCTAGACGGCCAGTTTCTTGGATATGCGTATGGAGGAGTGTGCGGAGGATCACAGATAGCAGTTGGGCGACGTCCGTATCGGCACTAGACTCGCTCCCCGTGCCCGCCCTGAAGCCCGCCTACCTGATCCACGGTGACGACCACGGCGCGATCGGCGAGCGTCGTGCCCGCCTGAAGGCGCTGGCCGAAGCCGAAGGCGACGCGGGCAGTGTGGAGACCCTCTCGGGCGACGCTGGCACCCCCGAAGGAGTGGCGCTGGCGCTCGCGACGATGACGTTCGCGATCGGACATCGCGTGATCGTGGTGGACGGGGCGGAGCGTTTCAAGGATGGGGAGGTTGTCGAGCGGATCGAGCCGGCGATGGCGACGATGCCCCCGGATACGACGGTCGCGTTCTTCGCACGCGAGGAGGGGCGCACGAAGGCGCCGGCGGCACTGCATCGCGCAGTGAAGGCAGCAAAGGGACAGATCGTCGCCGAGGCCACGATCAAGCCATGGGAGCTCGCGGGATGGGTGCGTGAGCAGGCGACGCGGATGGGGCTTTCACTGGACGCGTTTGCCGCGAAGACGCTGGTGGCGCAGGTGGGGGATCGCCAGCAGCGGTTGCTGCGCGAGCTTGAGAAGCTCGCGCTCGCGGCCGACGAGAGCGATGGCCCGATCCGCGTGAGCGCGGATGACATTGAAGCGCAGGCCGCGCGCTCGCAGGCGTGGCGTGCGTTCTCGCTTGCCGATGCGCTTGTTGGCGGCGACGCGGATGAAGCGATGCGCTCCTATCTGCGCCTGCGTGCGCAGGGGGAGCGCCTGTCGGGGTTGGTGTATCTGATGGCCCAGCGTCTGCGCGACGCCGAGGGGGTGTCGGTGCGCCTGCAGGCAGGGGAGCCGCCCGCGGAGATCAAGCGCAGCTTGCGGATGCCTCCGCGTGCCGCGGACCGTTTCATATCTGACGTGGCCCGCACCGAGCCAGAGCGTCTGCGCGCGGCGCTGTGCCGGATCGCGGACCTCGAACTGGACACGCGTGGGGGAGCGCCGCTCAGAGGATCGCGTACTCCGCTGTCCTCGCTTGAGGAGGACACGCTTGCGATGCGTGCGATCCTCGCAGTTGCAACCTGAGCTGGCCGAACACTCATGGTCCCGGTCGAGCGCGGCCCCGCAGATTGTCCTAGCGGCTTTGGACTGTCTAGGACTTGTCGGCGGCGATGAGCCGGGCCGCGCGGGACTTCTTGCGCGCGCCGGTGTTGCGGTGCAGCGCGCCGCGCTTGACGGCCTTGTCGATCGTGCTGACGAGCCGGCGGTGCTCGGCGGCTATCGCGTCGGGCTCGCCGTCCTGCGAGATCGCCTCCAGGCGGCGGAAGTAGGTCTTGATCGCCGAGGTGTATTCGCGGTTCTCGAGACGCTCGCGCTCGGAGCGGAGGATGCGCTTCTTCTGGGATGCGATGTTGGCCATGTCGATAGGCGCTGCGGCCCGAGCAGCCTGCCGGGGCGCGCCGCGCAGCGCCGTACTATAGCGCCCCGTGTCTGCGACTGCAGGAGAGGAGGGGCTGCCACCGGAGCCTCAGCGCTTCCGCAACGTGGCGCGCAACACGGCGATCTTCTCGTTCCTGACCGCCTTCTCGCGCGTTGTGGGGCTGCTACGCGAAATCGTGTTCGCGAGCTACTTTGGTACCACAGGCCCAGCCTCGGCCTACGCGATCGCCTCGCAGGTGCCGAATTTCGTGGCCAACCTATTCGCCCAGTCGGCGCTGTCGGCGGCGTTTGTGCCCGTGTTCACCGACCTGCTCCAACGTGGACGGCGCAAGGAGGCGGTCCAATTGGCCTCGACGCTGTTTTGGATCCTGCTGATCGGCCTGGGGGTGATAACCGCGGTGTTCATCCTCGCCGCGGGATTCATCATGCCGCTGTTCATCGGCCCCCAGCTCGTGTCTCAGACAGATCTGACGGTCGGCCTCTCGCAGGTGATGTTCCCTGTCGTGCTGCTGCTCGGCCTGAACGGTTTGCTCGTCGGGATCCTTCAGTCCTACGACCATTTCACGATCCCTGCGCTCTCGCCGGCGGTGTGGAACATCGTGATCATCGTTCTGCTGGTCGTGCTCGCGCCGCGTTTCCACGGCGACAACGAGATCTACGCGTTCGCGATCGGCGTGCTGATCGCCACCGTCGTGCAGGTGGGGATGGCGTTTGGTGCGCTCGGGCGGATCGACTTCCGTCTGCGTGTGCACATCGATTGGCACGATCCGCGCATCCGCCAAGTGTTCGTACTTATGCTGCCGGTGACGATCGGACTGGGGATCGTCAACCTCGACCAACTGATCAACTCCGCGTTCGGAGGGCTCGTCTCAGAAGAAGCCCCAGGGGCCATCAACAATGCGTTTCGTGTGTACATGCTGCCTCAGGGCGTGTTCAGCGTCGCCGTCGCGACCGTCCTGTTTCCCACCCTCAGCCGCATGGCCTCCAATCGCGACGCTGCCGCCATGCGGCGGACAGTCGGCAACGGCATGCGTCAGATCAACCTGATGCTGATCCCTGCGGCCGCCTTCATGATCGCGTTGCCCACGCCGATCGTACGGCTGCTGTTCCAGCGCGGCGCGTTCAACGCCCACTCGACGCACCTGGTGTCGATCGCGCTCTTCTGGTTCGCGTTCAGCCTGCCGTTCGGAGGACTGAACCTGCTGCTGACACGCACGTTCTTCGCCGTGCAACGACCGTGGATCCCGACGAGCCTCGCGGCGATGAACATCGTCGTGGACATCATTGTGAGCGTTGGTCTCTACAAGCCGCTGGGCATCGCCGGTCTAATCATCGGCACGGTCGTGGCCAACGCGGTGATGCTCGCGCTGCAGTTCTATCGCCTGCGGATCGGCTTGAACGGCCGTCTGGAAGGCGCTCAGACGACCATGATCACCGTGCGGATCCTGGTGGCGTCTGCGCTGCTCGGAGGTGTCTCCTGGATCGTTTGGTACCTGCTCGACGCCGCTCTCGGCCGCTCGTTGCCCGCGCAGCTGATCGAGATGGGCGCGGCCGCGGGCGCCGGCCTGTGGGTCTACAGCCGCGCGGTGCTCACCATGCGTATCCCTGAGGCTCACCAGGTCAGTGGCCTGATCCGCACGCGGTTGGGGCGAGCGTGAAGACGAAGGGCCGGATGAGCTTTCGCTCACCCGGCCCAGTCCGGACATAGATCGCCGGGTTACTACTACGTCCCAGGACTTAAATGTGTGTCTATGCCTGGGCGGCTATGACACTCCCAACCACCGGGACTGGCCACCAACACGAGGTTGGTGCGTGGCCTGGTTTGAGCCCGAGGGCTCGGGTTGAGTAGGCGATCCGCCGGACCATGAAGGCTAGCGCGCTGGGGAAGCCATCATCTCGCGGGCGTCCACACGTGGGTGGAGCCGCAAGCCATCTACAGTTTGGACGCCTATGGATCAAGACCGCATCCGCAACCACTATTTCCCTCCGCCCCCTGCGGGGGCGGCATCCCGACGGGATCGATGATGGATCAAGACCGCATCCGCAACTTCTCGATCATCGCGCACATCGATCACGGCAAGTCGACGCTGGCCGACCGCATCCTGGAGCTGACCCACGCGGTGGACGAGCGCTCAATGCGCGCGCAGGTGCTGGACTCGATGGACTTGGAGCGCGAGCGGGGGATCACGATCAAGGCGCAGGCGGTGCGCGTTGCCTACACGGCAAGCGATGGGCAGACCTACCAGCTGCATCTGATCGACACGCCCGGGCACGTGGACTTCACCTACGAGGTGTCGCGCTCGCTGGCGGCGTGTGAGGGGGCACTGCTGGTCGTGGACGCCTCCCAGGGGGTGGAGGCGCAGACCGTGGCCAACACCTACCTGGCGGTGGAGGCGGGACTGGAGTTGATCCCGTGCCTGAACAAGATCGACCTGCCAGGGGCGGAGCCCGAGCGGGTGGCGGGCGAAGTGGCGGAGCTGATCGGCGAGCCGCCCGAGGCGATCCTGAAGATCAGCGGCAAGACCGGTGCGGGAGTGGACGCAGTGCTGGAGGAGCTGATCCGGCGAGTGCCGCCGCCCTCGGGCGACCCAAGCGCACCGCCGCGCGCGCTGATCTTCGACTCGGAGTTCGACCAGTACCGTGGCGTGATCGCCTATATCCGGGTGGTGGACGGCGTGTTCCGCAAGGGCGAGGCGATCCGCGCGATGGCGGCGGGCACATACGCGGAGATCGACGACATCGGCTTCTTCTCGCCGACGATGACGCCCGTGAAGCAGCTGTCGGCGGGCGAGGTGGGCTATCTGATCACCGGCATCAAGGACGTGACGCACCTGCGCGTGGGTGACACGCTGACGACAGAGGTACGCGCCGAGAAGCGCACGTCCGAGCCGCTGCCGGGCTATCGAGAGGTCAAGCCGATGGTGTTCTGCGGGCTGTTTCCGATCGACTCCGACCGCTATCCGGACCTGCGCGATGCGCTTGAGAAGCTGACGCTCAACGACGCGGCGCTGTCGTGGGAGCCTGAGACATCCGACGCGCTCGGTTTCGGCTTCCGCTGCGGCTTCTTGGGCCTCTTGCACATGGACATCGTGCGCGAGCGCCTGGAGCGCGAGTACGACCTGGAGCTGCTGGCGACGATGCCCTCCGTGGAGTTCGACGTGACGCTCACCAACGGCGAGGAGCTGGAGGTGCACAACCCCTCCGACATGCCCGACCCGGGAACGATCGCGGAGATCCGCGAGCCGTTCATCAAGGCGCAGGTGATCGCCCCACGCGAGTTCGTGGGCGCGGTGATGGAGCTCTGCCAGGAGCGCCGCGGGGAGCCGGCGGGCATGCACTACCTCTCACCCGAGCGCGTGCAGATGAGCTACGACCTGCCGCTGGCGGAAATCGTGCTCGACTTCTTCGACCAGTTGAAGTCGCGCACACGCGGGTACGCGTCGCTCGATTATGAGCTGAGCGGGATGAAGCCGGCGAACCTGGTGAAGCTCGACGTGCTGCTGGCGGGCGACACGGTGGACGCGCTGTCGATGGTGGTGCACAAGGACAAGGCGTATGACATGGGTCGCACGCTCACCGAAAAGCTGCGCAAGCGGATCCCGCGCCAGCAGTACGACGTGCCGATCCAAGCGGCGATCGGCTCGCACATCATCGCGCGCGAGACCGTGAAGGCGTTCCGCAAGGACGTGATCGCAAAGTGCTACGGCGGGGACATCTCCCGCAAGAAGAAGCTCCTGGGAAAGCAGAAGGAGGGCAAGAAGCGCATGAAGCAGGTCGGTCGCGTGGAGGTCCCGCAGGAGGCGTTCCTGGCGGTGCTGGAGCTGGGAGAGGAGTGATGGCAGCGTACTCGTGCCTGTCCCGGTTCTCAGTGGCGCACAGCAGGCCGGTTGATTTTTTGGATTTGCGGTTCGTTCCGTTGAGGTACCACGCGCAGTGAGGATCCTGTTTGTGTGTCTGGGCAACATCTGCCGTTCGCCAACCGCGGAGGGCGTGATGGCGCGGCTGGTGGCCGACGCGGGACTGCAATCGAGCATTGAGCTCGACAGCGCGGGCACCGGTGGCTGGCACGTGGGGGATCCGCCAGACGCGCGTGCCACCGAGGCCGCTGCGCGCCGAGGGATAACGCTTGAGGGCCGTGCGCGTCAGGTGCGCCCCGAGGACTTCGAGCGCTTCGATCTGATCTTGGCGATGGACCGCTCCAACGAGCGCGCGCTGAGACCGTTGGCAACCGACGAGAACGCCCGCGCGAAGGTGCGTCTGCTGCGTGAGTTCGATCCGGCGAGCGCGGGACTTGAAGACCTGGACGTGCCCGATCCCTACTACGACGACGAGCGCGGATTCGACATCGTGCTGGATCAGGCGCAGGCGGCCTGCGAGGGGCTGCTGGAGCACGTGCGCGCTACTCAGCGGGCATGAGCTCGCCAAGCGGGCAGCGCTGGAATGGGTGCGAGCGCGCATGAGCCTGCCGGCGGGCGGGACTACGTCGGCTGAGCGTCCCACACGGCCAATCGAGGAAAGCCGTCCCGCCTAGGGAAAACGGTCGGATGAGGGGGTATGCGCCCCTCGACGATCGAACAGCGCCGACGCCTGTATCAGCTCACGCGCGTAGTGATCGCGCGTCACTACCGCCGCCCGCTGACGCTCGACGAAGTGGCGCGGGCGCTCGCGAGCTCACCTAGCCAGATCAGCAGGGCGTACGCCCAGTTTGGCGAGATCACGTTCCGCGAGGACCTACTGTCCCGCCGCCTGAACGTGGCTGCGCAACTGCTGATCGAGCAGCCCGCGATCCCCGTGCGCGACGTGGCGCGACTGGTCGGGTTTCGTCAAGCGCCGCACTTCGCCAAGGCGTTTCGCCGCCGCTATGGGTTGACTCCGATGAGTTTTCGCGCGGAGGGACGCGCCTACGCCAGGCGCGGTCGAGGAAGTCGCGAGACTTCGTGCTCGAGGGAGTCGCCGTCGGAGTGCGAGACGCGAGCTTCGAGGGTGCGTTAGCTCGCCGTGTGCAGCGCAGTGTCAAGCTCGGGCGGGGATTCCTCCACCGGTCCGGCGCTGGGGAGCTGCAGCCGCATAAGCGTGCCGCCGCCGGGGGCGGCCTCGGCGCTGATCTTGCCGCCGTGCTGTTCGGCGACCTGGCGCACAATCGCCAGTCCGAGGCCCGAGCCCGGACGGCCGCGGGCCTCGGCGCCTCTGTAGAAGCGGTCGAACACGTGGGGGAGGTCGGCGCGGGAGATGCCCGGTCCGTGGTCGCGCACGGTCAGCTGCTGGTCGTGCAGCGCAATCTCGACCGGGCTGCCGGGCGGGCTGTAGTTGACGGCGTTGTCGATTAGGTTGTTGATCGCGCGGCTCAGCCTGGCGGGTGCGCCCGTCAGCACGACCGGTTCCAGCTCGACGTGCAGCGGCGTGTCGGGGGAGTGGCGTCGCGCACGCTCGACTGCCTCCTCGACGACCAGGTCCAGACGCACGTCCTCCAGGCCCGCGCGCGGCTGCTCACCGCGGCCCAGCTCGATCAGATCGTTCATCAGCAGCGTCAGCTCCTCGATCTGCTCGACCACCTCGTCGAGCATCCGCTGGCGCTCCTCGACCTGCATATCTGGCTCTTGGCCAAGGATTTCGATGTTGGTGCGCAGGCTTGTGACTGGGGTGCGCAGCTCGTGGGAGGCGTCGGCCACGAGCTGGCGCTGGGCGTGTACCGAGGCGTCCAGTGCGCTCATCGAGCTCTGCAGGCTGCCGAGCATCGCGTTGAAGCTCTGCGCGAGGCGCCCGATCTCATCCTCGCCGGTGGGCACGATCCGCTCGGACAGGTCGCTGGTGCGCGCCACGTGCTCGGCGGCGCGCGTGAGGCGCTGCACGGGCAGCGCCACAGCGCCGGCGACGAGCCTGCCGAGCAGCGCCGCGAGCGCGATCCCGCCGAGTGCGATCAGCAGCAGGATCAGGCGCAGATGTCTGAGCAGATGGTCGACTTCGGTCAGCGGCTGGGCGAACTGGACCGCGTAGCCGGAGGGCACCGCCTCGGTGAGGATGCGCAGCTCGATCCCGTTCACGCGGGCGTCGCTGAAGAACGAGCGCCCGCCGCTGCGTGCGAGCTTGCGCGCCGCCGCGCCGACCGGCAGCGTCACGTTCGGGGAGGAGCGGAACAGGATCTTGCCGGAGGAGCCGATCAGCTGCTGGTAGCCGCGTACCTGGTTGGGGTGGGGGGAGATGTTGCCAAACGGGTCGCGTGGCAGCGCGCCGCCGCTGCCTCCTTGAGCCCCCCGGTTGCCCGTCGAGGAGCCGCCAACGTTGGCTGGTGGTGCGAGCAGCACGCCGAGTCCCCCGCCGGCCTTGCCGGCCGCTCTCAGATGATCGTGCTGGCCCGGGTGCGCCAGCACCTGCTTCAAATAGCGTTCGTCGCGACTGTTGAGTCCGCCGGGCGCGTTGCTGGCGATCAGCCGCAGCCCGTCAGAGCGAGTACGCAGCTGTGTGTCGATCTGGCCGCGCAGCTGATGTGAGACCAACAGGTAGGTCAGCGCCGAAGCAAGCACCACCGCGACGGCCACGGCGGTCGCTGAGACCAGAGTGATGCGCCGGCGGAAGCTCACAGGCGCGCCCATGTCAGGCGGAGAGTGGCCTCGCGCACGCTCGACCCGCTGGTCCCCACGCGAGTGATATGTCGGCGCGCAGGGCTCACGACCCTCTCAACACGTAGCCGACGCCGCGCACCGTGTGCAGCAGGCGCGACTCGCCGCCGGCCTCGGTCTTGCGGCGCAGGTAGCCCATGTAGACGCCCAGCGAGTTGGAGCTCGAGCCGAAGTCATAACCCCACACGTGCTCGAAGATGATCGAGCGCGTCAGTACCTGTTTGGGGTGACGCAGGAACAGCTCCAGCAACAGGAACTCGGTGCGGGTCAGGTTGAGCGCTCGCTCCCCACGCCACGCCTCGTGTGCCAGGCGGTCCAGGCGCAGGTCCTCAAACGACAGCGTTTCCTCCTGGTCGCTCTCGTCGGCGCGGCGCAGCAGCGCGCGCACGCGTGCCATCAGCTCGCGCAGGGCGAACGGCTTGACCAGATAATCGTCGGCACCCGCATCCAGGCCCGCGACGCGATCGTCGACCTGCTCGCGCGCGGTGAGCATCAGCACCGGCGTGCGATCGCCGCTTTGGCGCACCCGTCTGCACACCTCCAGACCGTCGAGCACGGGCATCGAGATGTCGAGGATGACGGCGTCGTAGGAGCCGTCTGTCATGCACTCCAGCGCGTTGCCGCCGTCGCCGGAGAGAGTCACCTCGTAGCGCTCCAGTGTGAGCGCGCGCGACAGCGCGTGCTGGACGGCGGGCTCGTCGTCGACTACCAATATGCGCGCTGGCTCTGACATGGTTGACCGTCGCCCGGTGGGGTAGGTGGAAGCTAAAGCTATGGTGACGGTAGCGGGAGGAACTTAAGAGCGAGGCCGAAGAGGATGCGAAGAATCGTCGATGAGAGTGCGCCTGAGGCGATTCGCGCGGATTCGGCGCCTTCGAACGTGAACGGCGGGACGTTGAGCCAGCCAGAGCACGGGATGTCACGAGAGTCGCGCAAGCTGCGCAACGGGCTGATCGGCCTCGCGGTGTTCTTCATTCTGATCGTGGCGCTGCTGCTCGCCGTCCCGGGTTTGCGCTCGACAGGGGAGCTCATCACCGACGCCAACCCAGCGTGGATCGCCGCGGGTATCGGCTTTGAGCTGCTGTCCTGTGCGGGTTACGTGGTGCTGTTCGAACTGGTGTTCAAGATGGAGCCCGGTTTCAGCCGCCGGCTGTCGCTATCGGAGCTGGCGGTCAACTCCGTCGTGTCGGCCGGTGGCATCGGGGGTATCGCGCTGGGCGCTTGGGTGCTGCGCACCAAGGGAATTTCGGTCGAGCGGATCGCCAGACGCTCGGTGCTGATGTTTGTGCTCTCCAGCGCCGTCAACGTCGCCACGGTGGCGGCGCTAGGTGTACTGATGTGGCTGGGTTTGCTGCCCGGCAGCCGCAACGCTCTGCTCACGCTGCTGCCGGCGGCGCTCGCGATCGCGACGATCGCGGCGACGCTCGCGGTCGCGGGATTGGCGGGTCGGCTCGCCACCCGTGGGCGGCTGCGCAGCGGGCGAGGACATGTGGCACTGGTGGCCGTCAGAGACGGTGTGCGTGGCGCGCTGTTGCTGATTCGCCGCCACGATTGGCGTCTGCTGGGCGCGATCGGTTATTGCCTGTTCGACGCGATGGTGCTTTATGTGTGTCTACTCGCTTTCGGGCCCGCGCCGACTTTCTGGGTGGTCTCGATGGCCTACCTGGTTGGCCTGATGGGCAACTCGATCCCAATTCCGGCGGGTCTCGTTGCGGTCGAAGGCGGGCTGGTGGGAATGCTCGTCTTGTTCCATGTGCGCCCGGTATCGGCGGTTGTCGCGGCGGTTGTCGTGTATCGCGCGATCTCGCTGTGGATCCCGGCGGTGATCGGGTCGGTCGCGTTCTTCAGGATCCGCGGCGAGATCGGCGAGCCGGTCACCGCGACCGCTGGGGGAGCGCGTGGAAGCTAACGAGAGCTGGGGGATTCCGTGAGCTGTTCAGAGGCAGCCAGCGCCGCCTGCGCCTTCTGGCAGGGGTGACCGGGCAGGCTGTTCATGACTTCGCGCAGCTGGGTCGATTCGGGTCCTGAGAGGCCCGGACAGTAGACCGGCGGCGGCAGCTTGCCGCTTGCCGAGCCGGGCGCGTTGAGCGGTCGCAGCAGATCGGCCGCGGTCAGCGCGTGGGCGAGCGTGTTGGAGAACACGTCGATTGCGAGCCGTCCGCTGTAGAGCTCGAGCGAGCGTTCTTCGTTGTAGATCGTGGCCGGCACACCTCGCACGAGCGTGTTGCGCTGTGGCCCAAGTGCGCTGTTGGAGTGCAGGCCGTAGATCACGGTGGTGACCTGCAACGGCAACAGGCAGCTGCCGCCTCCGCCGAGCAGCCCCTTGCCACTGACGCAGTCGCCGTAATACACGCTGTCGCCGATGCCCGCGCTGTAACTCTTCAGCCCATCGACGGCCGCCAGCGGGGTGCCGGCGAAGCGCGGGCCGGCCCAGTAGATCTTGAAATAGGGGAACGTCTGGGCTTCGGCCAGCTCGGCGCTTGAGATCGGGGGCGGATGTGTGGTGCCGCAGCCCGAAACCAGCGCCACCGTGGCGAGCACCGCGGACAGGAGCACCATTCGCCACCGGGTAGTTCTCGCGGGCGTGATCCTCATCGGCGCTGATTATCGGCTACCTGCCATCGCGGCGCGCAGCGCGACTTCTGCCGGCGTGGCCGGTTCATACCGACACAAGCACGCGACTCGTCCATATGAGCTCGACTCGCGTGTGTGCTGGGGCTCGGCGGGGTAGCACGCCGAGCCCCAGCCAATTCCGGGCCGTGGGTGGCGGGACGCGCCGGCGTGAGGATCCTCAACGCTCGCCATACTGGGCCGACCCGATGGAGAGCTCCGCAGTCATCGAGCGCCCTGCCCCGCTGCGGCCGTCCCGCGCGCTGCTCTCAGGCAGGCACTTCTCCCCGGCGCTGCCCACCGCGTGTGTGCTCGTGGGGGTGTGGTTGCTGCTGACCCCGCGCTCGCCGGATCTTGCCGCGCAGGCCTACCGCGCGAGCTTGTTTGAAAGCTCGGGGTTCACGGTGTGGGACAACAACTGGTATGCCGGCCACCACATGCCCGGCTACAGCCTCGTGTTCCCGTGGCTCGCGTGGCTCGTCGGGATGCGGCTCGTGGGAGCGCTCGCGGTGCTGGCCTCCACGTTCGCATTCGAGCGCGCCGCGCTCACGGTGTACGGGCCGCGTGCGCGCTGGGGCGCGCTGTGCTTTGCGGTGGCCGCCGCCGGGGACGTGTGGATCGGACGGCTCACGTTCGCGCTCGGTGTCAGCTTCGCGGTGCTTGCCGTGCTCGCGCTGGTGCGCAAGCGCCCGTGGCTGGCGGCGCTGCTGAGCGC
>JBAWFB010000083.1:0-1723 GCA_049591495.1 Solirubrobacteraceae bacterium | reverse complement strand
GCGCTTGCGCGATCCCCCACGAGGGGTAGCCCAATTGCCTGAGCTGCGCCTCGACGGCTGGCCAGTACTCGCGGAAGGCTTTCTCTCGGTCCGCGGCCTTCGCCGCGAGCCGGAGAGATTCCCATTCGGTGTCCATACGCGGAAGCTCAGGTTCATGCGGTGGTCGCAACACTCCCCCTGATTGGAGCGTTGTCGATGCTATTCAGTAGTCGCATGGTTTCTGAAATTGTGCAGCCGTTTTGGGCTGCTTTGCAGCGCGGCGAGTTCATCACTGGTGCCGCGGAGTCGGTCGGGTCCTATCGAGTTCAGGGCAGGCGGTGGATCGTCGCGGCGGGCGGGGTGCGTCCTCGCCGGGGTCGTGATCTGAAGGGCCGGTATTTGTCGTTCTCAGAGCGCGAAGAGATCGCTGTGGCCAGGGCGGCGGGAGAGTCGGTGCGGTGCATCGCTCGGCGGCTGGGGCGCTCGCCGTCGACCGTGTCGCGAGAGCTGGCGCGCAATGCCGATCGCCGCGGGGAGTATCGGGCGACCACGGCACACGCGCAGGCCTGGGAGCGGGCGTGCCGTCCCAAGCCGGCCAAGCTTCACGTCAACGGGCGGTTGCGCGAGGTCGTGCAGCGAGATCTGGAGCGCAAGTACTCTCCGGAGCAGATCGCGGGCCGGCTGCGGCTGGCGTTTCCCGATGATCCGGAGATGCGGGTGTCTGCCGAGACGATCTATCAGTCGTTGTATGTGACCTCTCGAGGAGCCTTGCGCCGGGAGCTGGCCGCGTGTCTGCGGACCGGCCGCTCGTTGCGTAAGCCGGGCCCGCGGGCGGCGGCGCGCAACCGGGCGCCGGACATGATCAATATCGCCAAGCGGCCTCAGGAGGCCGATGATCGCGCCGTTCCCGGCCATTGGGAGGGCGATCTACTGATCGGTAAGGCCAACCGGTCAGCGATCGCGACGCTGGTGGAGCGAACCACCGGGTATGCACTGCTGGTCGCACTGCCTGACGGCTACAAGCCTGAGCAGGTCGCGCCCGCGCTGGCGGCCAAGATCCAGACGCTGCCCGACAGCCTGCGCCGCTCGCTGACCTGGGACCAGGGCCCCGAGATGCGCGACTGGAAGCAGATCCGCGTCGACGCCGGCATCGAGGTGTACTTCTGCGACCCCCACTCGCCCTGGCAACGCGGGACCAACGAGAACACCAACGGCCTGCTGCGCCAGTACTTCCCCAAGGGCACCGATCTCAGCACGCTGACCGATGCCGATCTGGATCGCGTCGCTGACGAGCTCAACGACCGGCCGCGCAAGCGGCTGGGGTTCTACAAGCCCAGCGAGCGCATCGCCGAGCTGTGCGGGCTGCGTGGCGGCAGCGCGTGGTGAGCACCACCCGTTCCCCGCTTCCGGGGTTGGAGGCTGCCTGCGTGAGGGGGTCGCCCGATGGCCATGGATGGCCCAAGCGGAATGGGCACGGACGGAAACGTCACCTGTCACCTCTTCACCTGTGTCATGGTAAAGTCCACCAATGGGGACGTGATGGGCACAAAGAGTGACACCCGGCCGATGCATAATCTACCTACTGTTGCGACCACCGCCAGAATCCACCGATGGGCGTCTGAGACACGCACCTCAATTGGCGCGAGGGGGTGACCGGGAGCACGACACTTATCTGTCGGCTGAGTCCGCTCGGCGGTCGCGCACTTGATACCGAGGGCCGCTGTAGGCTCGTTCAATGTCCGGT
>JBAWFB010000082.1:0-23719 GCA_049591495.1 Solirubrobacteraceae bacterium | reverse complement strand
CTGCTCGGCCGTGCGCTTGGAGCGCGACCGCGTGCGTGGGCTGCAGGTGTAATCTCGGTGCGCGAGCGCTCGGAGGGGCGGCGCTCAGTCGCCACACCGCGCGTCTGAAGCGATGAGAACGCCGCGCGATTCCGTCTGAGCATGTGGCCGACGCCACTCCCGACCACGCGAACGGCACCGCACGATCACGATGGAGGGTGTTGATACGGCCAAGCTGAGTTGCCGGATGGCGTCTGTGTCCAGCTTGAGCTCCTGGCCGAGCGCAGCTTCCGTAGCGGTGTCGTTCATATCCACTACGTGGTCCGCGCCTGACCTGGCGTGCGCCCCAGGCTCAGCGGCTTTCGCGATCACGTCCAGAGCGTCCAAGTGGCACGTCCCATGACCGAGCGTGATACGCGAGAGTGGTGTAACGCTCTGGCGCTCAGCGACCAAGTACAGATGTGACGAAGAACACCAGCGACGGGCGCCTTGACCGCGACACGTTCACACGGCTGTATCTAGAGAACGTCGAGGGGATCCAGAGGTACTTGGCGCGCCGCGTCGGCGATCCGTTCTTGGCCGCCGACCTCACCGCCGAGGTCTTCCTGGCCGCGATCGAGAGCGCCGCGCGCTTTGACGCGAAGCGCGGAACGCCGCGAGCATGGCTGTTCGGGATCGCAAAGACCTTGGTGGCTGCCGAAGCCCGTCGAAACCGACGCGGTCAGGATGTCGTGCGTCGCATCTCGGGCAGGGCACTCGTCAACGACTGCGATCTCGCTCGTATGCACGAGCGAATTGACGCGGTGCGCCTCTCTGACGCATTGGACCGAGCACTTGACCGGCTCGCTCCAGCCGAACGCGAGATATTCGAGCTTGTGGCTTTCGATGAGCTTTCGGTAGCCGAAGCCGCGCGTGTGGCCAAGATCCGACCAACCGCAGCACGAGTGCGCCTACATCGGGCCCGCAGTCGACTCAAGGGCGAACTCGCCAACACACCGCTAATAGCGACCACGCTAGAGGAATTGTCATGACAACAAACTCGCCGGGCACCGATTTTGAAGACCGCTTGCTCGCCGAGCTCCTGACGGCAGTTGACGAGCACAACGCATCGGAGCGGCTAACAGATCAACACCAGAGCGGGAGCCGCCGCTTCACACCACGCGGCGTCGCAATTACCGCGGCCGTGGCGGTGACTTGTGGCGCCGCCGTGGTGGGTAGCACCGAGCTGTCACCCACCAGTGGGCCGGCAATCGCGTCGGCGGCCGTGATCTCCCGCGCCGCAGCCGCGCTCGATCCCGCAAACGTAATCATGTACGACCGGGTGTCGGTTTACGGATGGAACCTCTGCCTCGGCGAGGAGCTACCGACCCGATGCTTCGATAGTCCCGCACCACCGGCCGGTGGTCTCAGCCGGGATCCAAGCGCCGACGCACTGTCTTATAGCTACCAAGAATGGGCATCTGGCGAGTCGACGCACGTGATATACAACACCGGCGACGAGACGGCGGTGAACGCTCAGACCGAGCAGTCCTACGATCCGATCAACAACACGCTGACAACGGTCGCGCTGCCATTGTCAGGCGGCCCGGCCTCGGACGCTGGCGCATTTCCTGACACCGGCGCCCTCAGCCCAACAGACATCCAGAACCTCTACGCGGAAGCCCAGAGGGGCAGCGTCCAGGTGCGACTCGGGGCACAGTCCACGCTGAACGGCGAACATGTGTATGAGCTCGAATTTGCTGGCCGGCCCGTGTCGAAGCAGCTGTTCGTGGACGCGCAAACGTTCCTCCCGGTCGAGGCAGTCGTGAACCAGCAAACATTGATGGGCACCGCTGTCAGCCAGGTGGAGACGATCACGGCCGAAGCGCTGCCCGTCACGCAGGCAAATCAGGCACTTCTTAGGATTGGGTCACACGCCGACGCCTCGCACGTCAGCCTGACGCAAAGCCAACTCGAATCACGACGCGGTACAGGCCCCGTTTCAGTCGCCAATGGATCCGTGGCACAACCATCCGCTGCGCGCCGTATCACTGGGCGAATAGGACCGCTCACGAAACCGCACACGCGGGGCTGTATGGCCTGTAATAGAGCCAAACAAGTTCTGCCTCCGCGATAGGTTCTTATCCCGCGAAACCCAGCGAACATGGGCAAGAAACCCCGAAAAGGAAGGGTCATCGGATCTAACGTGGTGGTCTATGGCTGTACCGTGGAACGAAATGGAATCGCCGATCGTCGCAATATCGGCTGCAGACCCCGTCGGTAGGCGGGGCATGAGTCCCAACTAGTGGAGGTGGCAGATGGCTGAGCTCAGACCGCCGGCAGAGGGAATTGTGCTGACCCACTTCATCGTCTCAGACGACGTCGAGCGCTCTCGGCGCTTCTACAGCGAGGTACTCGGTGGCACGGTGGTCCGCTCCGGAGAGCCGACCAACGTCGCGCTAGCCAACAGTTGGATCGTCATTAATCGGGGCGGAGGCCCGACTGACGACAAGCCCGCGGTCACTCTGGAGACGCCAAGCGACCTCGAGCGGGTCAGCAGCTTCCTCAATATCCGGGTCAAGGACATCGAGGCGGTGTACGCCGACTGGAGCGCCCGTGGTGCTGAGTTCCTGACACCGCCGAAGCAGCACCAGTACGAGATCCGTTGCTATATCCGCGATCCCGACGGTCATCTGATCGAGGTCGGGCAAACCACGGACTCTGAGGGGGACTGGACCCCTCCTCAATGGCTGTCGAGTACGACTGGCAAAGAGCCCGAGCCGAAGCCGGATTACGCGAAATAGTGGCCCGTCTCCACGTCCTCGACCCAGCCGGGATGGGTCGGCTCCCAACCCAGCAGTTCGCGGGTCTTCTCGTTGGACGTCGGGTTGTCAAAGCCCGCGAAGGCAGCGAGGAAGCCGAGAGACTGCGGCGCCTCCTCATCGGTGATGCCCTTGGCCTGGATCCCGAGCTTGCCGGCGATCGTCTCGGCGATCACCTTGCGCGGAATGCCTGTGTCACCGACGCCGTGCAGGGTCGATCCGGCGGGCGCCTTCTCCAACGCCAGGCGGTAAAGGACACCGATGTCGTACGTGTTGGCCGCCGGCCAGCGGTTCGAGCCGTCCCCGGTGTACGCCGCCACCCCGTTCTCCCGAGCGAAGCCGATTAGAGCATGAGTGAAACCGTGGTGGTCGAGGTCGCTGTGGACCATCGGCGCAAGCCGGACGACGGAGGAGCGCACGCCCTGCTGAGCTAGACCGATCGTGTAGTTCGCCGCATCGACACGGGGACCGCTCGCGGACTGGTCGTTCTCGGTGCCGGGGCGGCCGGTGATCCCGGCCATGGCGAGCATCAGAGTGCCGCCGGTCGTGACAAATGGCTTGTCGGTGCCGATCAACGTCTCACCGATCGCTTGGGTGGCAGCCAGGTCTGAGCCGACGGCGCCCATGAAGTCGCCGGTGCGCATCGCCTCGTGCTTAAAGGCGAGATGGATCACGCCGTCGGCCTCGGCGGCTGCGGCCTTGAGACCGTCGAGGTCCTCCAGATCGCCCCGACGAACCTCGGCACCAAGGGCTGTGATCGCCGCAGCTGAGGCGTCAGAGCGGGCGAGACCGACGACCTGGTGGTCGTTGTTGAGAAGCTCGGGGATGACGGCGGAGGCGATGTGGCCTGAAGCGCCGGTGACAAATACGCGCATGAGAAACTCCAGTTGAAGTAGGATGTCACTTGGTGTCATCAACATAGCACCATCCACGTCACTTGGTGTCATCGACTACGCTCAGGTGCAGTGTCCCGCTGGCAACCAGACGCCGAAGGCCGGCTCACCAAGGCCGCCATCACCCTGTTTGAGAAGCAGGGCTATGACGAGACCACAGTCGCGGAGATCGCTGAGGCCGCCGGGCTGACCAAGCGGACCTTCTTCCGCTACTTCGCCGACAAGCGGGAGGTGCTCTTCAACGGCTCACACGAGCTTCAAGAACGCTGGATGGATGGGATCCAAGCGGCCCCGCCGGGTGCCGGTCCGATGGCCGCTGTATCCGCCGGTCTCGATCAGGTGGCGGAGCTGTTCGCCGACCGTCACCCCTTCGCCAGGATGCGGTCGCAGATCGTCGCGGCCAACCCCGAGCTGCAGGAGCGTGAGCTGATCAAGCTCCAGTCCCTGGCCGGTGCCATCGAGGCAGCACTCGTCGATCGCGGCGTCTCCGTGAACGCCGCCATCCTTGCCTCCCACGCGGGCGTGACCGTCTTCCACGTGGCCTTCGCTCGCTGGGTGGAGCAGGAGGACCCGGCCGCCTTCAGGCGACTGATGGACGAGTCGCTGGAGGAGTTGCGGTTGGTAACTGCCGCCTAGCGACGATTGGGCCACAGAATCGGTCGAGCGAATCGGTCGAGTGAGCCGTTCGTGAGGCTCGGTTCTGGTGCTCGATGGCTGCGCGTTGCTTGCCCGTAGCCGGCGGTGACGTTAGACTCGCGTTCGATGTCGGAAATCTCGCCTGCGATGTACAGGGCTGGATCGGGCGAGCCGGTTGTGCTGCTGCACGGCTTCACCGCGGCGTGGAGGATCTGGCATCCGATCCTGGCCGATCTGGTCGCTCGCTATGAGGTGATCGCACCGACGCTGCCAGGCCACCTCGGCGGTCCTTCCTACCCCATCGATCAGCCGATCACCTTCGAGCATTCCACTAACGCAGTCGAAGGGCTGTTGGACGAGCTGGGTGTCGACACGGCGCACTTCGTCGGCAACTCGATGGGCGGCGCCATCGCGCTCGAGCTGGCCAAGCGTGGCCGTGCGCGATCTGTTGTCGCGCTGGCGCCCGCCGGCGGCTGGAGCGTGGGTGATGGTGAGGGCCCGCGCCTCGGGAACTTCTTCGCCAAGCAGATCAAGATGATCAAGCGAACCCACGCGTGGAGTGAGCGGATCATGAGACGTCCCGGGACTCGACGCCTGGCGCTCAGGGAAATCATGCGCCATGGGGAGCTCGTATCTCCTGCGGACGCGGCCGAGATATCGCAGGCAGCGCTGAGCTGCTCCATCAGCGAGCGAGCGATCCAAGCGCTGCTCGCCGACAAGGCTGAGCTCACGATCGGCGATCTCGATCGGATCGCCTGCCCGGTGCTGCTGGCCACCCCGCAGTTCGACCGTGTGCTGCCTGGTCCCCGCCACGCCCCTCGCTACCGCCGCGAGATACCCGGTGTCAGGGCGATCACGCTCTCCGACTGCGGACACGTGCCGATGTGGGACGACGCCAAGCTCGTGACGAAATTGATCGTCGAGCAGGTCGACCGTAACCTCGGGCGCAGCCCCGACGTCCAGGCAGATGTGCCGTCACAGTCGGCGGCAGTAGGCGCCTGAGACACAAACCCTCAGGTTCTCCGAGCCTTGGAGCGCGTTTGTGCTGCAGGGAGTTTCCATTCGCGATGCCGTCAAAGCCCTGTGTGGCGGGTTCGACACCCCAATCTGCAATCAGGGTTGAGCTACGGCAACCGCGCTCTCGAGTCCAGCCTCGGTTGAGACGAGGATCGCGCCCTCGCCGGTGGCATAGGCCTCCTCGCCGTGCTGAACGACGTCCATTCCGAGTGCCTCCTCGTGCTCGCTGGACCGCAGCGGCATCGCCAGACCGATGAGCCGGAGCAGCACAAAGGTGGCGGTGAAGGCATAGGCCGGACCGGCCAGTGCCGCGATGGCCTGGTGGCCCAGTTGGGCGGCATGACCGTAGAGGAGCCCGTTCGAGATGCCATTCCAGGCGCGCTGGGCGACAAATCCGACGAAGAGGATGCCCACGAAACCGGCCGTTCCGTGGGCGGCGAGCACGTCGAGTGTCTCGTCCACGCGCGTCCGCGGGCGCCAGAGGATGATCGCGTAGCTCGGCAGGGCAGCGATCGCGCCCAGCGCCATCGCCCAGCCTGGGCTTATGTAGCCACCGGCTGGCGTGATCGCGACGCAGCCCACGATGATCGCGGTGGCCGCGCCGATTGCCGTGACTCTTTTACCGCGCACCAGGTCCAAGACGAACCAAACGGCAAGCGTGCACGCCGGCGTCAGCAACGTGTTCGTGAAGGCCAGCACGCTTGAATGCCCGGTGGAGAAGCCGCTGCCGCCGTTGAAGCCAAACCAACCGAACCACAGCAGGCCGGCGCCGAGCAGCACGTAGATCGCATTGTGCGGCAGTAGTGCCTGGCGTCCATAATCCTTGCGCGCCCCGACCACGATCGCCGCCGCAAGCGCTGAGAAGCCAGATCCCATCTCCACCGGCACACCGCCGGCAAAGTCGAGCGTCCCGTGGGCCTGTAGCCAGCCGCCCCCGAAGGCCCAATGCGCTAGCACGGCATACACGAGCACCGACCACAGAGCGGCGAACAGCAGAAAGGGCCCAAACCTCATGCGCTCCACCACGGCGCCTGAGACGAGCGCGACCGTGACGATGCAGAAGGTCGCCTGGAAGGCGAAGAAGACCAGCTGGGGAATCGCCATTCCGGGCCGCGGAGCGAAGCTCACACCACGCAGGAAGCTGTGACCGAGGCCGCCGATGAAACCGTTGCCCTTGTCGAACGCGAGCGAATAGCCAACCACCGCCCAGGTGACCATCGCGACCGCGATCGCCCCGATCGACATCATGAACGTGTTGAGCGTGTTCTTGGAGCGCACGAGACCCGCGTAGAACAGCCCCAGCGCGGGTGTCATCAAGAGCACGAGCGCGGTCGCCGCGAGCATCCAGGCGGTGTCACCCGCGCTGATGTGCGCCGGCGACAGTGCTGCGGCGAGCATCATTCGCTGAGCGGCGTCACGGCGCCTTCGTCGGTCTCGCCGGTACGGATGCGCACCGCCTGCTCCAGCGCCACGACGAAGATCTTGCCGTCTCCGACCTCGCCCGTTCGCGCACCCGCGCACAGTGCGTCGATGGTTGGTCTGACGAACTCATCGGAGACCGCCACCTCGAAGCGCACCTTCTCAGAGAGTCCCATCTTTACCGTCGTCCCCCGATAGGTCTCGACACGGTCGAGCTCGCCGCCGTGACCTTGGACACGGCTCATGGATATGCCGCGCACCTCGGCACGGTAGAGAGCTTCCAGCACGTCGTTGACCTTCTCTGGGCGCACAATCGCGATCACGAGCTTCACGGTTCAGATCTTCTCCCTGGAACGAGAACGGCAATCGATCGGCGCCGCCGCAGACTCGGCTTGCGCCAGCGCCCCACCTCCCGATTGAGCGGGGTGCGCGAGCTTATCAGGGGGGTGAGTGCATATATATCGGCCCCCGATATACTGCTGATCCTTGGTGACACACGGTAAGTGCAACGACAGAGTTCCAGAGGATGCGATTGTGGAGCCAGATTCCCGACCCAAGGACGCTCCTGAGCGGGAGCTCGGGGACTTCACGACCAGCCACGCGGTGCTCGGGCTGACATTGGCGGCGATGGCGCTTGGAGTGGTGGTCACGTTCCTGGCGCTCGGCCTGCTGGATTTGATCGGGTTGATCACGCATCTCGCCTACACCGGCAGGCTCGGCACCTCACTCTCGCCACCCGATACCTCGGTGCTTGGACCGTTGAGAGTGCTGGTGCCCGTAGCGGGAGGGTTGGTCGTTGGGGCGATGGCGCGCTTCGGCTCCGAGCGCATCCGTGGCCACGGCATCCCCGAGGCAATGGAAACGATCCTGTTGCGCGGCAGCCGCATGGAGCCTCGCCTCGCGATCCTCAAGCCGATCTCAAGCGCCGTGAGCATTGGCACCGGCGGCCCCTTCGGTGCTGAGGGGCCGATCATCGTGACCGGCGGCGCGGTCGGGAGCATCCTCGGACAGCTCCTGCACCTCACCGCCGCGGAGCGGCGCTGTTTGCTCGTCGCCGGGGCCGCGGCGGGTATGACCGCCGTCTTCGGAACCCCTGTGGCGGCCGTGCTCCTGGCGGTGGAGCTGCTGCTGTTCGAGTGGCGTCCCCGCTCGATGATCCCGGTGGCGCTTGCCGCAAGCTCGGCAGAGGCGCTTCGTGAAGCACTAGCCGCTCACGGCTTGCTGCGTGTCGCCCCGCTGTTTCCGATATCGGTGCATGGTGCGCTTCCGTTCTCGGTGACCGCCGGCGCGGTGCTGGTCGGGGTGGCGTGCGGTGGGCTTGCATGGGTGATGACTCGCTGCGTGTACGGCGCTGAGGATCTGTTTGGGCGCCTGCCGCTGCACTGGGCTTGGTGGCCGGCGCTCGGCGGCTTTGTGGTGGGCGTAGGTGGATTGATAGAGCCCCGCGTACTCGGCGTCGGCTACGCGACAATCGGCGCCGAGCTCGCGGGCCAGCTGGCGCTCGGCACGCTTGTAACGCTGCTCCTCGTCAAGCTCGCCGTGTGGTCGATTGCACTTGGATCGAATACGAGCGGAGGGATCCTGGCACCGCTGTTGATGTTGGGTGCCGCCCTCGGCGGCCTGCTCGGGTCGATCCTTCCCGGTGCTGGCGAGGGCACATGGGCGCTGCTCGGGCTAGCGGCTGCTCTTGCTGGTGTCATGCGCTCGCCGTTCACGAGCATCGTGTTCGCGCTCGAGCTCACGCATGACGTGAACGCACTCCTGCCATTGCTGGTCGTATGCACGGTCGCGCATCTCGTGAGTGTGCTGACTTTGAAGCGTTCGATCCTCACCGAGAAGGTGGCTCGTCGTGGCTACCACGTAAACCGCGAGTACGAGATCGACCCTCTGCACGCACTGCTCGTTCGTGATGTGATGGCGACCGATGTGCTCACTGTCGAGCCGACGTTGCCCGTCGATGCCCTCTATGAGAGCCTGCCGGAGGGCTCCGAGCAGCGTCGCCAGCGTCTCTACCCGGTGCTCGGACCCGGTGGGGAGCTGGACGGCGTGCTCGCGTGGTCTGACGTGCTCACCGCCCACCGGGCCCACGGTGAGCTTCCCGTGAGCGCCCTGATCCGCGAGCCGGTGTGCGCGCGTGCGGATGAGACGCTGCGTAGCGTGGCCGACCGCATGGTCTCTAGCGGCCATGGGGTGCTGCCGGTCATCGAGCACGGCCAGCCCCATCGGCTTGTGGGGCTCATCAGCCAATTCGATCTGCTGCGAGCGCACGAGCGCGTGCTCGTGGAGGAGCGCCATCGCGAGCGTCCGCTCGCGCCCCACCGCCTGGTTGGTGGGTTGGGGGCTTTGCTGCCGACGCGCGAGTCGGCATGACCGGTCGAGCCACGCCGACTCGAAGGTTGGATGACACCGATTACCAGCGCCTGCTCGCGTTCCGCACCGAGCTGCGCGACTTCCTGCGCTGGAGTGAGCAGGCAGCGCACGATGCCGGTCTCACTCCATCTCTACACCAGCTGCTGCTCGTCGTGCGCGGCCATCCATCTGTGGCGGGACCGACGATCGGGGACGCCGCCGAGCTGCTCCACATCCGCCACCACAGCGTCGTCGAGCTGGCTCAACGAGCCGAAGCAGCAGGTCTGCTGGAACGTGTGCGCGACGAGCGCGACCACCGACGTCTACACCTTAGGCTCACAAACCATGGACACGTTCAACTGGAGTCGCTCACACGCAGGCATCTCACCCGGATCGAGACGCTCGCAGGCGTTCTTGGATCCGTTGTGCGCTAGAGCCAGCCCGCTGAAAGACCTCCGCTGAAAAGGACCTGTCGCTTTAGACGGTGACTCGGGCTCTCAGGTAGACAGTTCCGGGGTGGTCCTCCGCGGTCGGTCCGCGCCCGAGTCCCAGGCGCTCTTCGGTGTCGCTCAGAAGAGCTGACCGTCGAGGAAGCCGGCGATCAGTACGAGCCAGCCGCCGATCTCGGCGACGATCAGCGTGAGCATGAGTGCGTGCAGGCCGCGGTCGGGATTACGGAACTGGTTATCTGTATCTCGCTTGTGTCCGTGCTGAGCGTAGCCTGCGACCGATCCGAAGAAGTAAACCGTCATTGCACCCGCCGCCAGCAGGTTGACGAGTTCGCTGAAACCACTCAGCTGCACGAACGTCGCGATCAGCAGCAGCGCGAAGCTGTAGAGCAGCGCTGCGCGGTGGGCGATATCGACATAGATATGTGCGGCATGATTCTCGGACGTAGCGATCTGGTAGTACTTCCAGACCCCCAGCAGCAAAGCGACGAGGAACATCACGGCGTCTGCGAGGAGCACGGCCTTGGTGTCCACGACGAGGCTTATGTGTTGCATGACGGCGTATCTCCTGTCGTTTGTATTTCAGTCCCGGCGCGCGAGCGGCAGGCTGTGGTGGGCCGTGCTAGTGACACAGCCTCAGAGATGTGACGGTCTTTCCGTTAGCTCTTGGATCGCCAAGACGAATGGTCAGGTGAACCCTCAAAGAGCTCGTGGCGAAAACGCCATCCGAACACAATGACTCCGATGCTCGCAGAGGCGCCTCGTCTCTTGTGTGGCCGCTTGTCGAGAGAGGCATCGGGCTTGGGTGCAACCGCGCGTCGGCTCATGCTGATTTCCCGTTCTTGTAACTGTCGCGTATCGACGCGTAGTGCGCTGCGAGGCCAATGCCCCATCCAAGGAGCACGTAGACGAACCAGGGGTAGGACGTTCCGCCAAGTTGCCATTGCAACGCCCACACGGCGACGATCAGGATCTGTACGGCGACGAACACAGTGGCGTGGATTTGGAATCCCTTGCGCTGGTTGCGGGCGGATCGCTCGTGGCGGCGTTTCCTGGTGTCCTGCTCGGCGCGCTCGGCGGCGCGTTCGAACGCATCGGTCATAGCTTCGTCTCCTTGTTTGTTGGGAGCCCGTTGAGGCTCTCTATTTCGCCAGCTGCCCGCTCGAGGACGACCATGACGGCTTGCGGGTCGACCCGGCCGGAGAGCGGAGCCAACCTTGCCTTAAAGCTTGCGAATGCAGCCTCGATTGAATCTCCAGCTCCGAGTCGCGTTCCTGTGCGTAGCTCAAGCGCAGCGAGGCCATCGCTGCGTGCCGCGAGCGCCTGCTCGCCTGCCGTTGTGGTGCGGTATGTCGTCTTACCCTCGCCGAGTTCGCCTTCGATGAGCCCCTCGGCCTTAAGCGCCTCAACGGCCGGATAGACACTCCCAGGTGACGGTCGGTAACGGGGACCAAACAGACGAGTGAGCTCGCCCATGATCTCGTAGCCATGCCGTGGCCGCTCAGCTAGGAGGGCCAGCAGCACGAGCGGCAGCTCACCGTGGCGAAAAAATCTCCGGGGCATATCGGCGTCTTCTGGCCTAGCCGGCCACTAATTGCGGTAGAGCCCGTGTGAGCGACTGAGGTAGCTTGCCGATCAGTTCGCGACCGTCTCTGCGGCACTCAGTGAGCAGCGCGAGAATGGCGAGTGGAAGTTGAGATCTTTCAAGGGGCCTGGTCGGCATGCGGTACCTCATGAGTTACGAAGCTATTACGAAGAGACTATATCGAAACTCTTACGAAGTCAAGGGCGCGATGTTCGTCCAGGCTCTCTCGGTGCTTTCAGGGTTCAGCTCCTGGTGCATCCACGAGCCGGAGCCACCTGTAAGCCATTCGTCGGCTAGATCACAGAACTTGCGCGTTCGTGGACTGTTGGGACCCGGTCCACGAAGGCCAGGCGGCTAACTGAGCAGACAGCTCACGCCGCTGTCAGGTCGCAGAAGACGAAGCCCTCTCGCTTGACGACCTCGCCGACGTTGCATGCGATCGGCTCGGTGAAGATCGGTCCGGCGTGGACGAAGGTGTGAAACTCGCCGTTCTCGCCGCAGGGATCGACACTCGCCGGCAGGTCTTCGAGTAGCTGCTCGTCGAACTCGCGTCCTGCGAAGGAGCGGTCCAGCTTCCTCGGGTCCACGCAGACGAGGATGGCGCGAAAGCCCGCTGCGATGAACTCTCGCGCGAGCGTCTGAGTGTCGCGCCTCCAGAGCGGAAAGAGGGCCTGCTTGCCCGCAGCGCTCAGGCGGGATTCGCGATATGCACGGACATCTTCGAGGAACAGGTCGCCGAAGGCGACGGTCTCGACCGTCGATAGGGGTGGAGAGTCGAATGCTTGAGCCATGCGTGCTTCATAGACCTCGTTGACGCAACCAGGTGGGATGCGTACCTCGATGAGCGGGATGCCAAGGGCGTCGGCCTGCCTCCTCAGCAGCTCGCGGCGGACGCCGTGCATGCTGATCCGCTCGTAGGCGTCGGTGAGGGTTGTGATCAACGCGCTCGGCCTCACATTTCGCTCTGTTCCCAGCGTCCACAGCGCGAGCGCCGAGTCCTTACCACCGCTCCAAGAAAGCGCGAGCTTGGCCGATTGCGGTGCACTGGAGGTGGTCGCGGTCTTTGTGGGCGGCACGCTTCCTACGGTATCTGGTACGTTGCTTGCGCTCACGGATGCGGGGAACCCGGTGTGATTCCGGGACTGACGCGCAGCGGTGTGGGTGACAAGCGGATCGCAGGTCCACTGAGCCGAGAAAAAGAAGGCTTGGGAAGGAGATCCGTGAGGTTGATCCCAAGTCCGAATACCCGGCCGGAGCTGTCACGTCAACCGTCTTCGCGGACAGGACCGGCGGGTGCGTCCATCCATGGGCGCCTTCGTATGTGCTCCTGTCGAGATAGGAGCACCAATGCATTTTCGTACCGGCTCGAGCCGGCCCCTGAGAGCCATGCTTGCCGTGGCTGCCTTGCTTGCGTGCGCGGCTGTGGCCATGAGCCCGAGTGCAGCGTTGGCTGCCACGGGCCCGACTATCACAGTCCAGGTCAATTCGGCCAAAGAAGTGCTGGACTCCGGCACCGTCCAGCTGGGGGGTCCCGGCGAACCGCCCATCGTTTTGAATCAGGGCGAGGACGGCGAACTGTCACAGATCAAATGCCCAAGCCTCAAAGAGGGCGAACTGCCCGCGGACAGCGTCGCTGCGGCACTGCTCGCGCTGAGCGACAACCTGAGCGTCATAGAACTGGAAGGCAGCCGCGAATTGGAATTCGAAGGCTTCAGGCTGCCGATGAAGTCGTTCAGTTACGCGACGCCGGAACCGGGCACCTTCGACGAGGGGTGGCAGCTATGGGTGGGCGAACACTATTTCAACCTCGGCGCCACTCCGACGCTTGGCTTGTGCGACTCGGTAAACGAAGGCGAAACTGTGGTACTGCAGGCCAGCTATCTGGTCGGCGCCAGCGAACCTTACGTTCCTGACACGTCGCACATTCAGATCGAAGGGGTGCCCACGAGCGTCGTCGTGGGGCAGCGTTTCACGGTCACGGTCGCCGCTTTCGAACCAAGCCTCGAATGGGGGCAGGAAAACAACGAAACTCTGCGCACTACCGGGGCCGGCTACAGCGTCTCGCTCGACGGAGGGATCCCGGCGCAGACCAACTCGAGCGGCGAAGCGACGCTGACCGCGACTGCTGCCGATGAGGGCGCGGTACAGCTGGTCGCGCGCGCAGGCTCAAGCCCGAAACTGGAACTGCCGACCGCCGACGGCAACTCCGCGCTGTCGGTGCCCGTGGCCGTGAACGTCATCGCGCAGGCAAGCGAACTCTCCGCCGCCGCCGACCAGTTCGCCGCACAGGCGATGGACACGATCGGTGCTCCCCAGTCGGTCGTGGTGTCCGCGCAGGATGGCGGTGCACAGATCGCCTCCGTGCGCATCGCCGGGTCCGATGCACAGGACTTCCTTCTCAGCGCGGATGGCTGCACGGGCGCGACGGTCGACAGCCAGACGCAGACGACCTGCACGGTCGGCGTGCGCTTCGCGCCCTCCCAGGAAGGGGCCCGCACCGCCATGCTGGTCCTCACCAGCACGGCCGGCACCGACACGCTCGAGGTGCCGCTGAGCGGCAATGGCGCCGCTCTGCAGAGCGGCCCAGCGAGCGAGCAGGGGCCGAGCGGGCCGGCCGGCGAGCAGGGGTCGAGTGGCCCAGCTGGCGAACTCGGCCCGTCCGGTCCTACTGGGAGCCAGGGCTCCCCGGGAGGACCGGGGACGCAGGGGCCAGCCGGCGTGCAAGGCCCAGCCGGCGCGGTGGGCCCACGAGGACTCACGGGCCCACCGGGCCGCGACGCCACATGCAGGGTGCTGCGCGGCCATGGCGCACCACAGATCAAATGCACCCTCAAGGGCACCAAGGCCGGCGTCTCTCAAGCCAGCCTGACCCGTGGCGGTCGCATCTACGCGCGTGGCACGGTCGCCTCGCTGCACCCCGTGCACGGACGCCTAACGCCAGGCAGCTACACGCTGCGCTATCGCCTCGACGGCCGCGGTCTCGCGATCGCTGTCGTAGTTCCCTAAGCAACCACGATCCGAAGGAGGCAGGTTCGATGAGAAGCATAGTTTGCAGGTTCGCGCTCGTCGTCGCGACCGTCACCGCATTGTCGGTGCCGGCTGTCGCGGCCGCGAGCACCCCAGTGGAATTGGGCGTGAAATATCTGGAAAAAGTGCAAAAAAGCGAAAGTGCGACCGGTGCGCCCCTGTTCGGAGGGGATTGGGCGTTGACGTCGCTGGCCGCTGGCGGTAAAGCGGCGGCCGACGTGCACCGCGGCAGCGGCACGGTGTACGCTCGCGAATGGTATGAAGGCTACATCAGCCCATCTACCTGGCCAGGGTCTGTCGAAAATCCGGCGACCGAATTCGAGAAGGCGGCGCTGGTCTCCTACGCGGCGGGAATAGATCCGGCCCGGGTGTCCACTGAACGGAACCTGCTCGCTAATCTCCTCTCCGAATACCAGACAGCGAATCCGGGCTACTACGGCCTGCCGGGTAGGCTCGAGGGCACAATCTTCGCGGTGCTCGCCCTCGCTGATACGAAGTCAACGGCGGGCGTGGTGCGAATCCCAACGGCGCTGCTCAAGCAGTCGGTCGAAGTGATCGAGAAAAACCAGCACACCGATGGAGGCTGGAACTACAACAAGGTCGAAGGCGAAGAAAGCGGCTTGAAATCGGCCGCGGAACCAGACACGACCGGGGCGGCGATGGCCGCTCTGTGCACCTCGGGCGTTAAAAACGCAACCGAGGAAGAAGCGGTTACGAAAGGCAAGGAATACCTAAAGTCGATCCTGGAAAAAGATGGCGCCTTCAAATACATCGAAGGCGTCAACGCCGATTCCAACGCGTGGGCGGTCAACGGTCTGAACATGTGTGGGATCAACGCCTCGGAATTCAAGAAGGAAGCGGGCGCCGAATCTCCGGTCAAGTTCCTGGAATCGCTGCAGATCAAATCGGTTGAAAATGAAGGCGGCTTTCTCTACAAACCCGGCGGGAAAGTGGACAACTACTCGAGCCAGGACGCGGTCAGGGCGCTCGCCGGAGCCGGTTTCACGGCTGAACCGCCGACGCCTACGAGGGCCGGCCAGTCCAAGTGGAACTTTGCCAGTGAGTTCAGCACCACCGTGACGAGTCCGCTTGCTTTGATCGTCAACAATGGCACCGAACTGAAGGTCTGCTCGGTGCCGCTAAAGGCCGGATCGGCGGCTGAAGAAGCGTCGATCGGTCTCCTGAAGGTCCTCGAAGCGGCCAAGGCGGGCACCGGGGTCAAGCCCTCAGGTTGTGTGAGTAAATATGAACCGGAAAGCGGCAGTGGCGCGATCGCCAGTGTCAACGGCACCGCCGGGACATGGAAGGTGAGCCTCAATGGCGAAGCCGAAAAAACCGCTGAACTCGGTACCGATGTTGAACTCGGCGCCGTGATCTATCTGAACGGATGATCCCTAGCTGCACAGCCCACGTGTTCTTGCGCAGCTGCTTGCTGCTGTTCGCGCTGGCTGTAATAGGTGTGGTCGCTGTCCCCCCGGAATCGGGGTGGGCCGCGACTGCACCTGGCAGCATCTCCACGCTGGCGGGCGACCCCTTGATCGAAGGACCCGCAATGACGTTCGGCCAGAGCGTCGAGGCGATGGCCGTATCCGGTCAGACGCTGTACATCGCCGATAGCACAGCGGACGTGATTCGCGCGGTGGATGTGAACACGGACGTCGAGAGCGTGATCGCGGGGACCAGCGCCGCTGCCTTCGGCGGCGATGGAGGGCCGGCGAGCGCGGCCGAGCTCGACGATCCGGATGGCTTGGCGGTTGACGCGCAGGGCGATCTGCTGATCGCCGACAACGGCAATGGACGGGTGCGCCTGATCGCGGCGAGTGACTGCGATTCGGACTGCCCCTATGGGCTGACGTCGACGATTAAGGGCGACATCTACACAATCGCGGGCTTCGGGCCGCAGCTCGCCTTCATCGAAGGCCCGGCTGTCGATTCCGGGGTGGGGGACCCGCGCGAACTGGCGCTCGACGCGCACGGCGATCTGACGATCTCCGACGGTCACGGAGGCATCGTCTTGATGATCGCCGACTACAACTGTGACAAGAATTGTCCTTATGGGCTGCCGGCGATGGTTAAGGGTGAGATCTATCACATCGCCGGGCTTGAAAATTACAACGAATACTTTGGCGACGGCGAGCCGGCGACGAGCACCGGCATCGACCCAGAAGGCCTGACGATCGATGGAGAAGGCAATCTGGTGATCGGCGATGGAAACAACGACGAACGGGTACTAATGGTCGCCGCTGCCGATTGCGCCGCCGATTGCGCTTACGGACTGCAGTCGACGACTGCTGGGTATGTCTACACGATCGCCGGTGGTGGCGGTGAACCACCGGGAAGCGATGGGCTGGCGACGAGCGCGAAGATACGTCTGAGCAAGGTGCAGGTCGATGCCGCCGGCGATGTGCTGATCACCGAAGGGCTTGAAGGACGCGTGCTGATGGTGGCCGCGGAAACCTGCGCGTCAGACTGTGCCTACGGCCTTGCGGCAACGATCAAGGACCACATCTACACGATCGCTGGTGGCGGCAGCGACCTCGGAGACGGTTCGCCCGTGGCTCAATCGATGCTGGTGAATCCGTGGGCCATGGCGATCCTCCCGGATGATGGGCTGTTGTTGGTGAGCGGTCAATCGGTGCGGCTGTTGGCTTCAGTGAAGTGCACGAGTAAATGCGCGTTCGGGCTGTCCGCCACGGCCGCGAACGACATCTACACGGTGGCCGGCAACGGCACCGCGACGTTCTCGGGTGAAAGCGGACCGCCGACGGGCCTCGAGCTCGGATGGCCGCGCGCCGTCACATCCGACGCCGTCGGGGACGTGCTCGTGCTGGATGCCCGCAACGGGCGTGTGCGGATGATCGCCGCGACGAAATGCGATTCGGGCTGCGCGTATGGCCTGCCCTCGACCGTGCGGGGGGAAATGTACACGGTCGCCGGAGGGGGCAGCAGTGTTGAAGACGGCGTGCAGGCGCGCAGCGCATCTCTGCTTGGGATGAGCCTTGGCGGCCAGCCGGAGCTCGGCGAAACGCCGACCTCGATGACCGTCGACGCCGCTGGCGATGTGATCGTCAGCGATGGCCGGCGGCTGGTGCGGTTGATCGCGGCCTTTTCATGTACGACGAGCTGTCCCTACGGTCTGCGCGCGATGGTCGGCGGCGACATCTACACGATCGCCGGGAACGGAGGCTATGGCGATGGTGGCGACGGCGGCCCGGCGGTCAGCGCCGAGCTTGGCGAGGGCGCCAGGGGAATGGCCGTCGATGCCTCGGGCGATCTGCTGATCGCCGACACGTCCAATAACCGCGTCAGGCTCATCGCGGCCAGCTCGTGCACGGCGGAATGCCCTTACGGCCTGGCGGCGATGACCACGGGTGACATCTACACCGTCGTTGGCACTGGCGAAGCGGGTGACAAGGGCGACGGGAAGCCCGCCACGGACGCGCAACTATCCAGACCCGCGGACGTCGCAGTGGACCGTGAAGGCAATCTGCTGATCGCCGACACGTACAACCTGCGAGTGCGGTTTGTCGCGGCCCACTCCTGTACGAGCGACTGCGCCTATGGACAAAAGAGCACCACGGCCGGAGACGTCTATCCGCTCGCCGGCGACGGTGCGCTGTTCTATCCCCAGGGGGAAGAATCGGATGGGGACGGTGCAAGTGCGCTTGCTGCTCCGATGCAGCCTTCTCAGGCGATCGCCGTCGATGGCGCCGGCAACGTGCTGATCGGCGAAAGCGAAGGCTCGGGCGGGCGCAGCGTCGTTCGCATGGTTGCCGCCGCCAGGTGCTCCGGCGGCTGCGCCTACGGCCTGCCCGCCACGGTCAAGTGTGACATCTACACGGTCGCGGGTGTCAACTCTGCGGTCAGCGGCTTCAGCGGCGATGGCGGACCGGCCACCGAAGCGTATCTCGACGATGTGAGTGGTTTGGGCTTCGACAGTGCCGGGGACCTGCTGATCGCCGACACCGAGAACAACCGCGTCCGGCTCGTCACACCCGCCGCATCGTCGAGCTCCGAACCGGAAGGCCCGGACGAAAGTCCCACCGAACACGAACCGGAGGGCTCAGCTGGCGGGCACCTGACCCGGGTGAACGTGCGGATCGTGGGCAGGACGAAGACGTTGTTCGAAGGTCCGATCTTGACCGAAGGCCACGACGTGCACTCCTCAGAACCCGACGGCAACTCCGCCGAAGACACCAAAGAACATCCCTGCGACGGAGTAAACCAACTAGACCCGCAAAACCTCGAACCAGGACCCACGCCCACCGCCTCATCTGTCGACGCGATGGAACTGATCGGCGAAACCGAAGCGATGGACGGACAATGGTATTCCGGCTTCAACGATTATTTCATCAAGCGCTGGGGCTCAGAAGAAGAAAACGCCGAACATGAAGGCAAGTCGTGGGGCATCCTCGTAAACAACATCTACACCGACGTCGGTGGCTGCCAGTGGCAGCTGCACGACGGGGACGAAGTGCTGTGGATCTACAACGCATTCGAGTCAAGGCCGATCCTCGGCCTGTTCGCCGCCGACGAGCACTACAGCTCCGGCTCACGACCGCTGACCGCAACCGCTGAGCTGGGCCGGCCGTTCGAGGTAGAAGTGGACGCCTTTGGCGACCACGGCGAAGGTCAGCCACCCGCGACACCCAAAAGAACATCTGAGGACACGAAACCCTACGAAGGGGCGGAGGTAGCGCCAGTCCAAACCTCCGAAAAAGGCTTCGAGACAGTGCAACGGGAAAGCGCTGAAACCGTCCTGACCAACGGCGAAGGCAACGCCAGCATCACGTTCACAACGCCCGGGTGGCACCGCATCATGGCCGGTACCCAGCTCAGATCGCCGACCGAAGAAGAAGAAGAATTCGGAGCCACCCCAGACGAAGAAGAAGCGATTCGCTCCAACCGTCTGGACGTGTGCGTGCCGGCCCGGGGCCAAACCGGTTGTGGAGAACCCCCCGCCGAAGACCAGACCCGCACCCCATCACGCTACCTGCACAAAGACGAAGAACAACCCCACGAACCGTCGGTCGGCGAAAAACAGCTCCATGAACCACCGGCCGGTGAAGGTCAGCTTTATGAACCACCGGTCGGCGAAGGACAGCTCCATGAGCCGCCGGTCGGTCCGCCCACGAGCGGCTCTCAGGCGCCCACCATCTCAAACCCGCTCACAACCCAGCCTCCGCCAAACGTTCCGACGAGCGCGGCGACGCTGGCCAACGTGAGCATCGTCAATGCTGGGCAGTTGAAGCTTGCCTTCACAGCCGCCGGCAGGGCCACTATCCAGATCGCGCGGCGATTGGGTCAAGCACACCATTACCATTGGCTTCTCGTCAAGCGACTCACAATACGCGCCACGAAGGCCGGAATCGTCCGGGTCGAGCTGCCAGGGCTGCAGCCAGGCAGCTACCGGGTGAGCATTGGTTTTGCTGGAGGGAAGACTATCGTGAAGAGCTTGACCGTGCCCGGCAAACGGCGATGAGCACGCATGTATTTCAGGATTGGCTGGAGGACCCCAATGGTGTCGCGGTCGAACGGTAGATCGGTGACTATTCGCGATGCGCTGGTGGCACTGAGCATGACGATCGTGGCATCGTCGGTCTACCTTGCCTATCCCGCCTGGGCCGCCACGGCGCGCGACCCGAAGTATGAGCCAAACCTCGACCAAACTGTGCGCTACATACAGAACTCCCAGCAAGAAAACGGTGGCTTTGCTGAACCGGGCACCGAACCAGAATCCGACTTCACAGCATGGGTCTCCCTGGCGTTGGCGGCCGCGGGCATAAATCCCCGTGATCGGACGACCAAAAAGCAGTACTGGGTGGGTGGGCACAGTGCCTACACCTACCTGGCCGAACACGCACACAACGCCTCGCTGACGACAGACTTCGAGCGCGAAATGCTGGTCGTGGACGCCGCCGGCACATCGCCATACGACTTCGGTGGAGTAGACCTCGCGGGCGAAATCCTCAAACGACAGATCACCCGCGGCATTAATACGGGCGCCTTCCCACACGAAGCTGGCTCCCACACACCAGGGGTCAACGACACGATCTTCGCGATCCTCGCGCTCAGCCCGATCCACGAACCGTCTGTTGAAGAAGCCGTCGCCAGAGCGACGCGATGGTTGGATGCACAGCAGAAGTGCGACGGCAGCTGGAATTGGAGCTACGAGGCCAGAGCCGAGCCATGCAACCCACAGGAAAGAAAGCTGCTGCCGGGGGAAGAAGCAGGCGAAATGGACATGACCGGTGCCGCGCTTGAGGCTCTGAACGCCGTCAAGCACCCCGATGAAGAAGGACAGAGACTGGCATTTGAATATCTGCGTGAAGGCGAGACCACCAACGGTGGATTCGTGGAGTTCCTCACCGAAAGCGAACCAAACGTCGCTTCCACAGCCTGGGTGGTCCAGGCGATGTGGTCCGCGGGGATCAACCCGGAAGAATGGCTTACCCACTCAGGTCTCCTCTCCGAAGAACCGCTCGGTTATCTGGCCTCGATGCAACAGGAAGACGGACACATCCGCTACAGGGCGAGCCAAGAACTGAACGGCATGTGGATGACCGCCTACGTCACCCCGGCGTTCACCGGAAACCCTCTGCCGATCCCTGCGGTGACTTACGAAGAACTGCCAGCGCAACCTCCCGAAGAACCCACAAGCGGAAACGGAGGGGTATCAACGAACCCTGGTGGCGGTGTGATCTCAGGCGGTGGCGGCAATGGCGCTAAATTGTTCAGTCGTCCACAGCCCAAAAGCAAGGGCCACACTCCTGGTGGTGCGCGCCAGCTCAAATCGCAAAAGCACGAACGGCCCGCCACACACAAGCTGAACCCGGGTCGAGCCCGCAAAAAACCCACCCCGACTCTCACCATCGAGAACCACGTGCGTTACGTGCACCGCCCGTTGGTCACGGCGGACCACGGTCCCGGCAACGGCAACGGCGGCGGGGGTGGAGGTGAGCCAGTGGTCAAAGGTATCCTGCTCGGGAACACCTCGAATGCGAGCTTCGACAGCGCCCTCGAACCAGGGGCCCCAGGTCTACACACTGCGGGGGCTGGCGGCAACGAAACGGGTTGGCTTACGATCGGCATCGTCGTCGCACTCGTGCTTTCGGTGCTGGCCGGCATGCAACTCGAGCGCCGCCGTCCGGAGGTGACTCCATGAGCATTCTTGCTGCGACCGGTGGTCTAGCCGAAGCGCTGGCGCGAATCGCATCGTCGCTACGCACCCCTGTTCTGGTCCTCGCATTGGTGGCGCTCATCGTCTGTGCCATAGAGGCCGGGCGCTTCGCGATAGAGCTCTACTCCCGCGCACGAGCGGGACGCGGCGCGCTACGAACGCTGGTACGCCAGGTCATGGCAAACCCGAGTCAGGGCGCGGTGCTCTCGCTGCGTGCACCCAGCCCGTTTGCGAGAGCAGCACTCCTGGAGATCGCCCGCGCGAGCATCGCTGGAGAGCAAGCCGGCATCGAGCACGCGCTCGCCGACTATGAGCTTGCCGTTCAGCGGCGTCTGGACCACACACGCATACTGGTGCGAGCCGGACCGGCGCTCGGACTGATGGGAACGTTGATACCGCTGGCACCGGGGCTCGCCGCGCTTGGGCATGGAAACGTCGCGACCCTCGCCACCGATCTCCGCACCGCGTTCGCCGCCACCACAATTGGACTGCTGGTTGGCACGGTGGCCTTTGCACTGACCCTGACTCGCACACGGATGTACACCGAAGACCTCACGGCGCTAGAGCGCGCGGCCGTGCCAGTCATCCGTACCGGTGAGGGACAACCGCTCGCTACCGCGCCGCGGCGGCAGCCCATACAGGCGATCGCGGCAACGCAAGTTGTCCTACCCACGACAGCGCCGGAGACGCACACGTGACTCGTCGCACAGGCCTCGGTCGATACGGGCGCATCGAAGATTCTGCTGGAGATCCGCTTGACGGGCTGGTCAACCTGTTTGACATCGGCATCGTGCTCGCCGTTGCGTTTCTGATCGCCGGTCTCGGGCTCACACTCAACCAGCGCACCCACAGACTGCAATCGCGAGCAGCGAGTACCCAGCACACACAGACACTTCCCTCACCATCATCCAGCGCGCCTGCCGCCAGCGGCCACGGCCAGCCGGTCGGCACCGTGTACCGCCTCTCAAACGGACAACTCGTCTACGTGCAAAAACAGCACTGAGCTGTGCTCGACGATCAACGGACGTGCTCGTCAAAGAAGCTGAGCATCCGCTCCCACCCGTCCTCGGCGGCCGCCTGATCGTGACCCACTGCCATCGGAGATGGCATCCGCGCGAGCCAGCCTTGCCAGCCGTCCACCTGCGAGAAGAACGAGTGCCCGGCTTGATCATAGGTCTTCACATCATGGGCAACGCCGAGCTGGGTCAGGTGGCCCTCCAGACGCTCCGCCATTTTGCGCCCGACAATCCGATCCTTGCCCCCGTAGCTTGCGACCACCGGGCACAAGCCGTCAAGCCGCGAGCGGTCTGACGGCACCGTGCCGTAGTTGACGGCGGCCGCGGCAAAACCGGGTTGTGTGCCGGCGATCAGCGCGAAACCGCCCCCTTGGCAGAATCCGGCCACGGCGATCCTCTCCGAGTCGATCTCAGGCCGTTGCGCCAGTGCGTCGCGGACGGTGTGGATGTCAGCGATCTCGCGCGCGACCGCGCCGCTGATCATGTCGATCATCACGCGGCTCAGACACACGATCCGTCTCCCGTGCGAGTACAGGTCCGGAGCGAGCGCCGCATACCCGGCGTCGGCGAAGCGCGCGGCGATACGGCGGATATCGTCGTTGAGCCCAAACGACTCGTGCAAAACGACCACGCCTGGATGAGGCCCCGCGCCGGCGGGTGCGAAAAACTCCGTGCGAAGGCTCGACCCATCCGGTGTTCGCACATCCAGGTGCTCTCCGTGCGCCAGCATCGATTGTGGACGATAGCGAGCGCGCCTGAGGCCATGGCGCTCGAGTGGATCGCACGAGCACTCGAAGCCACTAGGGTGCCGGTTTCCGCCACCGGCACGAGAGGAGCGCACCGATGAGCAGCGAGACGGTCGAGATCGAGACGCAGGACGGGGTCGCCGACGCGTACCTGTCGCGCCCTGCTGACGAGGAGCGCCATCCTGCGGTGCTGCTCATCATGGACGCATTCGGATTGCGCCCGCAGATCGAGCGGATGGCCGACCGCATCGCCGCCAAGGGTTTCGTGGTGCTCGCGCCCAACGTCCTCTATCGCGCCGGTCGTGCGCCATTGCTCCCGATGGACGACCTCGACGATCCCGACAAGCGCGGCCCGCTGATAGAAAAGATCATGCCCCTCGTCCAGGGGCTGACGTCCGAGATGATCGTGCGCGACGGAGACGCCTACCTCGAGTTGCTGGAGCGGGTGGGGCGCGGGCCGGTCGCGATCGCCGGGTACTGCATGGGCGGACGCGTGGGCTGGCGCATCGCCGCCGCCTATCCCGATCGCGTGGCCGCGCTCGGCGGCTTTCACACCGGCGGGCTGGTCACAGACGATCCCCACAGCCCCCACCGAAGTGCCGGCGATCTGGCGGCCGAGCTC
>JBAWFB010000081.1:0-11659 GCA_049591495.1 Solirubrobacteraceae bacterium | reverse complement strand
GTTGTGGAGCGTGTCTGACTCAAGCGGCGTTCAGGTCTCGCTGATGGACACGTTCGAGGATCCCAACGCGCCCGACCCTTCGCGCGCGCTCGACGTCGGCGATTTGAAGGACCGCATCGCCGACTCGATCGCCTCGCTGCCCGAGCGCGAGAAGCTCGTGATCGCTCTTTACTACTACGAGAACCTCACGCTTCGTGAGATCGGCGAGGTTCTGGGGGTCACCGAGTCGCGTATCTCCCAGCTGCACACCAAGGCGGTGCTGCGTCTGCGCGGACACATGCAGGACGGCTCCTTCGGCGACTAGCCGGAGGCGGTCGGCGCGCGTCGCGGCGCGCGTCCGGCTACTCTGGTGGGCCGATGGTTACCCGCGCAATCGTCACGTCGCATCCGGTGGTCGCCTGCGACGTGTGTGGCAGAAGCCTCCTCCGGGGCGAGAATCCGGACGTGTTTCTCGCTGGCGGACAGCGCCGCACGGTCTGTGAGCTGTGCGTACCCCGCGCCTCCGCCGGGGGTTGGCTGCGTGAGGCCGATAACCACGCTTCAAGCGCCCTTCCCGCCCGCGGACGGCGTGCCGGCTCGCTGCTCGGACGGCTGCGCCAGCTACGCGAGCCCGCCGAGCATCCGCCGCGCCGCCAGGCGCGTCCCGTCGGCGGTGTCGAGGAGGAGAGCGGCCCTTCAGAGCAGGAGGGGCTGTACGACTTTCTCGACGACGGCTCGCTCCAGCGCGCCGAGCCGCCCTACGAGGAGGATCTCTATATCGGCACCGTTGAAGCGGGAGGGCCTGTCGATGACACCAAGAGCGCCGAGCCGGATGCTTTTCAGGAGAGCAAGCTGCGAGCAGGCGAACCCAGTTTCGAGGACGGCCGCTCGACTGACCCCGAGCCGTTGGCTCATTCCGCCGTCACGAGCGGCGAACTGAAGGTCGCGCGGGCACTGGAGGTCTTCAACGCCGGCGAGCAGCCGCGACGCGTTGCCGGCGTCGCTCGCTCGCTCGGCAGCCCGGCGGTCACCGCGCGCCCGCTTCAGGAGTCCGGCAGCACCGTGGCGATCGTCGTCGCTTGGGAGCTGTGCTGGTATCGCTATGAGGTCGATCTCGGCGATGAGGCTGCAGGATCGCGGCTTGTCGCCCAGGGCATGGAGCTCGACGAGCTGCCCGACGAGGACCGCCTCGGCAACGCCGCTGCCGACGAGCGCGGCGAGCTGGCTCCACTGTTTGCCTGACCCCCTCGGAAGTCCACGGTTGGTCTCCCGTGCCGAGCACAGTACGATCTAGGGCAATGATCTATTGCGTGGTGCCCAAGCCGCTGGCCGACGAGCTCTACCCGAAGCTCGTCAAGCACTACGAGAGCGACGACAACGTGACGGTCATCATCGATCGTCGCGAGGCCGACCGCCGCGCGCGCGGCTCACGCCCCTCTGAGAGCGATATACAGCGCCGCGTGATCCGCGACCGCCGACGCGCCCGTGTGCCCGGCGACCTCCCACCGCTCGCCGACGGCTCCTGAGGCGTGGCAGAACGGACTTTGACGCGACCATGAAGGTGGTCGTGCACGTCGACGGCGGATCGCGTGGCAACCCCGGGCCTGCCGCCGCCGCCAGCGTGGTCTCGAATCCCACAGGGGAGATCCTCGACGAGGCATCTGAGCTGCTCGGGACCGTCACGAACAATGTCGCGGAGTACCGCGCGCTCCTGCTCGGGCTCGCTCGCGCTCGCACGCTCGGCGCCACCGAGGTCGAGGTGGTCAATGACTCCGAGCTGATCGCCAAGCAGGTTCAGGGCCTCTACAAGGTCAAGCACGTCGCGATGCGCCCTCTGCACAGCGACGCGATGACCGCATTGCGCGGCTTCGGCGCGTGGAAGATTCGCTCGGTTCCGCGCGCCCAGAACGCCCATGCCGACGCGCTCGTCAACGCCGCGCTCGACGGCGCCTCAGCCGCCGCCCGCTGACCCGCTGCGCCGGGCTCCTCGCTAGGCTCGGCTCGTGCTCAAGCCCCGCAACCGCGAGCTGCTCGGCCTGATTCCCGCCGCGCTGCTTGTCACGGCGGGCTTCACTGCGATCTTCATCCAGCAGGCCAACAGCTCGCTGAACGCATCCACGAACGTCACGCTCAACCATGCGTCGAACCTGTCGCTGACCTATGGCGCGCTGTTCCTCGGGCTGTGCCTCGCCGCGCATCTGGTGATCCGCTTCGCATTGCCCGACGCCGACCCCTACCTGTTCCCGCTTGGGGCGGCGCTGGCGAGCGTGGGGATCGTGATGATCTACAGGATCAACCCGTCGCTGGCGCGCCAGCAGGCATTGTGGATGGTGCTCGGGCTGGTTCTGTTTGCCGTCACGATCGTGTGGTTGCGGCGCAGGGGGGTGGGGGTGCTGGAGCGCTACCGCTACACGATCGCGGCGGTGGGGATTGTGATGGCGGTGCTGCCACGCTTCCCGGTGATCGGCCAGCAGGTCAACGGCGCCTATCTGGACATCCATTTCGGCTCGCTCTCCTTCCAGCCGGCCGAGCTTGCGAAGGTCGCGATCGTGATCTTCCTGGCCAGCTACCTGCGCGATAACCGCCAGATACTGGTCACGGCGGGCCGGCGCGTCCTTGGCCTGACCTTTCCCCCCATGAAGCAGTTCGGCCCGATGCTGGTGATTTGGGGGGCGGCGATGGCCACGCTGCTGCTCACGCGTGAGCTCGGCACCTCGCTGATGTTCTACGGCGCGTTCCTTGCGCTTTTGTATGTCGCCACCGGTCGCTTCTCCTTCCCGCTGATCGGGCTGGTGCTGTTTGGGGCCGGCGCGTGGTTCGTGGCGGTGCACGTCGGTCACGTCCACAGCCGCGTGCTGGCATGGGAACACCCCTTCGAGAAGTCGCTGTACTACCAGGAAGGCGGCAGCTACCAGCTCGCGCAATCACTGTTCGCGCAAGCCGACGGGGGCCTGCTCGGGACGGGCTTCGACCAGTCGCTGCTGGTGCTTCCACATACCCGCCAGTCGATCCTGCCCGTGCCGGAAAGCGACATGATCTATGCGGTCATCGTCAACGAGCTTGGACTGGTGGGCGCTGCCGCGCTGCTGTTGACCTACCTGCTGTTCGTCGCGCGCGGCCTGAAGACGGCGATGCTTGCGCGCGACTCGTTCTCGAAGCTGCTGGCTGTGGGTCTGTCGTTCGTTGTCGCCATGCAGGTGTTCGTGATCGTCGGCGGTGTCACGCGCGTGATCCCACTCACCGGCGTGACGCTCCCATTTGTCGCCTATGGCGGATCTTCGGTCGTCATGAACTTCGTGCTGCTGGGGCTGCTGCTGGTCGTCTCCGACCGTGCCCGGCGACCCTATTCGTCCTCGCGCTGACCGAGATGCCTTCGCGTCCTGAAACGTTCTGGCGGAATATGCGGCTGAGAAGTGGTGGTTGGGGTTTGACCGCCCCACCAGCGGGGCAAGTGCACCTGAAACGGGTGGGATTGTGCAGGTTTGAGGTGCTTCGAGCAGGTTCGTTGCGGGTTTTGGTCGAAAACCTCCACATACTCGCGTGTCCCCGCGGCTCAGGGCGAACGTAGGCGAATATTCCAGCGATGCCAACTTCCACAACAGACATCACGTCGAGCATCGTCATCAGGGCGCGCGACACACGCCCCGGCGGGGACCGTCGCCGACGCTATCTCGGCCCCATCGACAGCAGCTTCTCCTCGCCGGCGGGGCTGCACCACAGGCCATGGTTCAAGCGTCTGCAACGCGCTCTGCGCGAGGACCTGTTCGTGCTGCACTACCAGCCGATCGTCTCACTGCATAGCGGCACGGTGTCCCACTACGAGGCGTTGATACGTCTTGCCGACGATCCGGACGGCCTGCTCACGCCACCCTGCAGCTTTCTGCCGGCGGCGGAGCGCTACGGCTTGATCCAGGAGATCGACCGGCTGGTCATAAGCAAGGTGGTGGCGCTCATCGGCTGCGAGCTGGCCCAGCGCGAGGAGCGTGTCGCATTGAATCTCTCGGCGCTGTCGATCACCGACCAGGGGATGCTCGCCCACATCGAGCAGGAGCTGACCCGCCATCGAGTCGAGCCCGAGCGCTTGATCGTGGAGGTCACCGAGACCGCCGCGATCAGCGACATGACCCGCGCACAAACGTTCTGCGAAGGGGTGCACACGCTCGGCAGCTCGGTCGCCCTCGACGATTTCGGCGCCGGTTTCGGATCCTTTCAATACCTCAAGCACCTGCCGTTCCGTTACTTGAAGATCGACGGCGATTTCATCCGCACACTGCCGAGCTCTCACAAGGATCAGCTTGTGGTGCAGGCGCTCGTGGGAGTCGCCCGCGGGATGGGCAAGCAGACGATCGCCGAGTACGTGGGCGATGAGCCGACGATGCGTTTACTGCGCGACTACGGCGTCGACTACGCACAGGGCTTTGAGGTCGGACGCCCATGTGCTCAGCGCGAGGCGTTCGCCGCCGCTTGAGCAGAGTTCCCGCACTCACCGCGGCTCGGGCATCTGCGTGCGCAACATCGCGTCCCACAGCCTGTCCGGCAGCAGTTTGCGCTGGAGCACCGTCAAGTGGGCAGATGGGGTGAGCAGCATCCTCGAAGGCGCTTTACGGCGCGAGATCGCCTTCTCGATCGCCTTCGCCACGACATCCGGGCCGCCACCGAGATGGCGCATCGGTCCCTCATACACCTCCAGCGTCATTGCCGCCAGCTTCGCGTTGAAGCGCTTGTAGGGATCGGCGGTCGCATCACTCTCTGCCAGCGCCCCCGTGTCGGCTTCCTCCGCGTCACTCGATTCCGGCTGAGGAGTCTCGCCTAGGTTCGCGGCGCCTGAGCCTGCCGCGCTTACGGTGGCGGCCGCGGTCTTGCCGAACTCGGTCGTGATCAGCCCGGGCTCGATCAGCGTCACGTCCACGCCGAAACCCCGTACCTCAAAGCGCAGCGCGTCGCTGATCGCCTCCAGCGAATGCTTTGTGGCGTGATATAGCCCGCCGCCTGGCAGCGTCAGCTTGCCGCCCATCGAGCCAACGTTGACCACCTTGCCCCAATGCTGCTTGCGCATCGCCGGCAACACCATCTGGGTTAGTGCGATCAAACCGAACACGTTCGTCTCGAACTGGCGGCGCACAGCCTCCAAGGGCACCTGCTCGATCGGCCCGCCCTGTGAATAGCCGGCGTTGTTCACGAGCACGCCAACCGCGCCGTGCTCGCGCTCCACGTTCTCCACCGCTGCGCGCATCGATTGCTCGTCGCACACATCGAGTTGCAACAGCTCGCAGCCGTCGGCGGCTAGATGCTCGATCGACTCGAGCCGCCTCGCGCTGGCGTAGACCTTCCACCCGTGGCCTGCCAGACGCCGCGCGGTTGCCTCGCCGATTCCCGAGGAGCAGCCGGTGATCAAAACCGCCTTGGACACGCCGTCGGGCATCTGGGCAGCATACGGAATCGGACGTGTGAAGCAATTGCGCTTGACGCAGGCCGATCGCACGAATACGTTCCCCATCCTCTAGGCTGCCGTCTCGATGCGTGCTGTCACCTTCCAAGCGCCCGGCGAGGTGCTCGTAGCGGATGTCCCCGAGCCCGAGATCTCAGATCCGGGCGATGCGATCGTGCAGATCGAAGCGACCGGGGTGTGCGGCTCGGACCTGCACATCTACCACGGCCGCGTGAAGATCGAGCCCGGTTTCACGATCGGCCACGAGTATGTGGGAACTGTGCTCGCGGTGGGCGACGCGGTCCACAGCGTGAAGGTGGGCGACCGTGTGCTTGGCTGCTTTCAGACAGCCTGCGGGCACTGTTACTTCTGTCGGCGCGGCTGGTTTCACAAGTGCGACTCCTCGCGCACGTTCGGCCATGGCGCGGCGCTCGGCTCGCTACAGGGCACCCAGGCCGAGCGAGCACTGGTTCCAAGCGCCGAGCTGGTGTTGCGCAAGGTCCCGGCGGGGATGAGCGACGACACCGCGCTGTTCGCCGGGGACGTGATGGGCACCGGCTTTCATGCGGTCGTGGACAGCGGGCTGCGCCCCGGCGATGTCGCCGCCGTGCTTGGGCTGGGGCCGGTGGGGCTGTGTGCGGTGCAGGCTGCGAGGGCGTGCGGGGCGGCGCACGTGATCGCAATCGACACGGTCGCAGAGCGCCTGGCGGTTGCCGAGGGATTCGGCGCGCAAGCAGTGCATCTCAGCGAGGGCGATCCCCGTGCGGCGGTGCGCGAGGCCACCGAGGGACGGGGCGTGGATGTGTGCATCGACGCGGTTGGCCACCCGCAGGCGTTCGATCTCGCGTTGAAGCTCACACGCAAGTGCGGCACGGTGCAGGCGGTCGGGGTGTACGCCGAGCGCGCGGAGGTGCACATGGGCCTGTTGTGGATCAAGTCATTGCACGTGTGCGCCGGTCACGCCAACGTGATCGGCCACGTCGACCGGGTGCTGGCGCTGATGTCTGCGGGACTGCTCGATCCCAGTCCTCTGGTGACCCACCACATGATGCTCCAGGATGCGCCGGAGGCGTACGCTCTATATGACCGCCGCGAAGCGCTGAAGATCGTGCTGAGACCCTGATGGGAAATCCAGGAGGGCGGCGGTGTGTTCAAAAACCGCATCCCTAACACTTTACAAAATGAAGTGTTATGGGTCTGAAAATATGTACACGACACCGCGCTCACCAACTCCCTCCGCCCGCAGGTGCCCGCCAAAGGCGTGTATGGACAAATAAGGAGCCTTGATGACCACTGCCACCCAACCAACTCTTCCAGACGCGCTTGGTGACGCCGCGCGCGACTTCATCGTCAAGGAGCACGGTCTGCTGATCGGCTCAGAGCAGGCGCAGGCCGCGGACGGGCGCGTGTTCGCCACGCTCGATCCCTCGAGCGGGCGCGAGATCGCGACCGTCGCCCACGCCGGCGCCGAGGATGTCGCGCGCGCGGTTACCGCGGCGCGCACGGCGTTTGACGGCGCCTGGAAGACGCTGGCGCCCTCCGAGCGCTCGCGCCTGATCAACGCGCTGGCCGATGCGATCGAGGCAAACCAGGAGGAGCTCGCGCAGATCGAGTCGCTTGACAACGGCAAGCCGGTGAAGCTCGCCCAATACGTGGACGTGGGTGGCACGGTCGCCCATCTGCGCTACTTCGCGGGCTGGCCGACGAAGATCGAGGGCAGCGTGCTGCCGGTGACCGCGCCCAACATGCTCTGCTACACGCGTCGTGAACCGGTCGGCGTGTGCGGGCAGATCGTGCCGTGGAACTTCCCGTTGATGATGGCCGCCTGGAAGATCGCCCCGGCGCTGGCGGCCGGCTGCACGATCGTGTTGAAGCCGGCCGAGCAGACTCCGTTGAGCGCGCTGCGCCTCGGCGAGTTGGCGCTGGAGGTGGGATTCCCCCCGGGCGTGTTGAACGTGCTGACCGGCGACGGGGAGACGGGCGCCGCGCTCGTGGACCATCCGGGAGTCGACAAGATCGCGTTCACCGGCTCGACGGCCGTTGGGCGCGAGATCGGGGCGAAGGCCGGCCGCGCGCTCAAGCGCGTCACGCTGGAGCTGGGCGGCAAGTCACCGAACATCATCCTTCCCGACGCCGACATCGACGCGGCCGTGAAGGGCTCCTTTCAGGCGATCTATTTCAACTCCGGCCAAGCGTGCAACGCGGGCTCGCGCCTGTTCGTGCCAGCCGAGCGCTTCGATGAGGTCATGGGAGCGCTGGCCGACAGCGCGAAGGCGACCCGGCTCGGGGCGGGACTCGATCCTCAGACCCAGCTCGGGCCGCTCGTCTCCGCCGAGCAGCGCGAACGCGTGATGTCCTACATCGACGCCGGCCGTGCGCAGGGCGCGGAGCTGCTCGCCGGCGGTGGGACGGCGCTCGCCGACAGCGGTGGGTGGTTTGTCGAGCCGACCCTGTTTGCCACCACCTCGGAAGATCTCAGCATCGTGCGCGAGGAGATCTTCGGGCCGGTGTTGGTTGCCTCGCCGTATGACACGCTCGAGGAGGTCGCCGAGCGCGCCAACGCGACGGAGTATGGGTTGGCGGCCGGCGTGTGGACGCGCGACGTGGGCACCGCGCACCGACTCGCGGCGATGCTGCGCGCCGGGTCGGTGTACATAAACCAGTGGGGGTTGGTCGATCCATCCGCGCCGTTCGGAGGGTTCAAGGCATCGGGTGTGGGGCGCGAGCACGGCCACGACGGGCTTGACGCCTACCTGGAGACGAAGACGGTGTGGACGGCGCTCGGCTGAGGGCCGATCCAAACAAGCGGCCCAAGCTCGTACTGGATCGGTTCACTGACGTCTGTGATGGGGCCCGCCGTGCACTAGAGTCCCGGCAATGAGCGGGCACAATCCCAGGCCCGGGAGCCTCGAGATCTCGAGTGCGCTCGTAGACGGCGCCGTCACGATCTCTCTGCAAGGCGAGCTCGATCTGTCTTCCGCGAGCCGCGTGGAAGAGCGTTTTGCCGCGATCGACCAGCAGACACCCTCGCGTGTCGTGGTCGATCTCGGTGGGCTTGCCTTCATGGATTCAAGCGGCCTGCGCGCGCTGTTGCTGGCGGATGAGCTTGCGCGCGAGCACGGCTATGAGTTCGTGCTGCTGCCCGGTCAGGAGGCGGTGCAGCGCGTGTTTGAGGTGACCGGGGCGCTCGACGTGCTGCGCTTCGAGTTGTGAGGGTCCGCTGGGGACGGACCCTTTGAGCTCGATCGCCACAGCCCAACCGCGACACGCGAGCGAGGAGAGCGCCACCGGTACCGCTCGTCGCTGGGCGATCCTGGCGGGCGTCCTGAGCATCGTGCTGCTGGCCGCCACCGCCGAGATCGTGCTCGACGGTGCGGTGGGGCATTCGCCGCTGATCCCCAAGTCTCCGCAGATAGCCGGGTGGCTATCCGGTATCGGCGAGCGGCTCGGCTTCCGCGTGTTCCTGATCGCGCTGCTCGCCTACACGGGGGCCTTCGCCGGGATGGTGGCGCTGGCGCGGCGCATCTCCACGCGCTGGGCGATCATGCTGACCGCCGCGTTGCAGCTGATCGTGTTCGTGGGCCCGATCCTGATGTCAACCGACGTGTTCAGCTACATCGCCTACGCGCGCATGGGCGTCGAGCACGGCATCAACCCATATCTGCACGGCCCGGATTCGATTGTCGGGGATCCCGTCTACCGCTATGTCGGCACCGACTGGACGAAGGTGGCGACGGCCTACGGGCCGCTGTACACGTTGCTGTCCTACCCGCTCGCCCCGCTCGGCGTGGTGGGGGCGCTGTGGGGGATGAAGCTCGAGGCGCTGCTGGCCTCCGCCGGCACGCTCGCGCTGACCTGGCGCTGCGCGCGCATGCGCGGGCTCGACCCGAAGTTCGCGTTGATCGCGGTCGGTGTGAATCCGCTGTGGGTGATCTACGGGCTCGGCGGCGCCCACAACGATCTGATCATGACGCTGCTGATCATGGGGGCAGTCGCGCTCACACTCTCAAGTGAGCGGGGGGGATCGCGCGAAGCCTACGGCGGGGCGGCCGTTGTGGGCGCGACGCTGATCAAGGCCACTGGGATCGTGCTGTTGCCGTTCATCCTGCTCAGTCGCCGCCGGCTCGCGCCGCTGCTCGGAGCGGGCGCGGCGGCGGCGATCGTCGCGATCGTCGCCTACGTGGTGTTCGGCATCCACGGGGTGGACATAATCTCAGCGCTCAACCGCGACTCGGCGTTCGTGTCGATCGACGGGTTCCCAACCGAGATCGCTCACCTGTTCGGTAAGCCGGGAGTGTTCCCGGTCGATCACGATCTGCTCAAGGCGGCGCTCGTGCTGATCGTGTTGCACCTGATGTGGCGCACGTGGCGCGGCTATGACTGGGTGGCGGCGTCGGGGTGGACGCTGCTGGCGATCGCGGTCACCAGCACGTGGGTGCTGGCGTGGTATCTGCTGTGGTCGCTGCCGCTGGCCGCCGTTAGCCGCGACCGCCGCCTGCTGATCGCCACATTTGCGGTGCAGGGGTTGTTCATCGTCCACCAGCTGGCGCCGTTGCTGGCGCCCGTCTAATGAGCGCGACACCAACACCAACACCAACACCGACCCCTGACGCGCGCCGCTGGGCATGGCTGCCCGAGTGGGCGCGTCCGCTCGAGCACGAGCGTCGCGGGCTCGGCAGTCTGAAGCTGGCAGAGAGCACGATCCTGATCCTGCTCGGAGTGTTCCTGGCGGTCGCCACCGTCAATGATCTACTGGTGCTGCGAGTCAACGAAAATCACCGTCTGAAGGCCGACCTGCACACGTGGCGCACCGTCACCGGCCACGACTACGTGAACATCTCCACCGAGCAGGACATAAAGGGCTACACCACGCGCGATGTGGCCTGCGGAAACGTCAGTCCGGGGGCGCCGGGCGAACGCAACCAGATCTGTCTGATCATGACCGGACCGGTGCGCGACGGGGAAAGGACGGCGAGAGGAGGCTTCTACCTGCCCGCCTACCACTCCGACGTGCAGGCCAACCGCTTCTGGTGCTTTGGCAGCGCCGTGAGCGAGAACCTGTGCGGCTTGGCCACCGCGCCCGTGGGCGCCCAACGGATCCCGCTGAAGGGCGAGAGTCAGTGAGTCATGTGACAGAAACCGCTCACACAAGAACAGAGGTCGCCCTGTGAGCGAGGCCGCCACTCTGCCGGCGGCCGGCCACACGCTCGCGCGACGGCGCACGCTCTCAAGCGCACAAGACTGGTGGCCGCTGGCGGCGATCGTGCTGCTCGCGGCGATCCTCAGACTGACCACGCTCGGCGAGCAGAGCTTCTGGTACGACGAGGCGTTCACGCCCGTGCACGTGCTGCGCGCCGGCCTCGGCGCGACGCTGCACAACGTGGTGCACACCGAGAACACGCCCCCCCTGTGGTACGTGCTGGAGTGGGGGGTCTCGCGCGTACTCGGCACCGGCGCGGTGGCGCTGCGCCTGCTCTCAGCGTTGGCGGGGATCGCAACCGTGCTCGTCGCGTGGGCGATCGGGCGCGAATTGGCAAGCCGTCGTGCGGCGATCGTGTGCGCGACGCTCGTGGCGGTCAACCCGCTGTTCGTGTGGTACTCCCAGGAGGCACGCGCCTACGGCCTGTTCGTGCTCTGCGCCTCGCTCGCCCTGTTGTGCTTTGTGCGCGCTCTGCGCGAGCCCACAACACGCCGCTTGGTCGAGTTCGCGCTGAGTGCCTCGCTCGCGCTGCTCACCCACTATTTCGCGGTGTTCCTGCTGATCCCGATGATCCTGTGGCTGGTGTGGCGCGCGGTGGCGCCAGCCCCACAAGTAGACGGGTCCTCGCGAGAACGTGCCAATTCTTCAAAAAACGTCTCCCGCGTGCTGTGCGCGGTGGCGCTCCCGGTGCTCGTCGGCGCCGCGCTGATCCCGCTGGTCCTCGCGCAGGGTGGGCACGGCACGCAGTGGATTGGCGAATGGGCGCTGGGCAGCCGTCTGGAAGCGATTCCGCAGTACTACCTGACGGGCTACACCGGCTCGGCGCTCGGCCACGGCATCGAGCTGCTGGTGTTCGTCGTGGTGCTCGCGGGGTTCGTGTGGGGACTGTGGTGCACGCTCACCCCGCGCGAGGAGCGCGGCGCGCTGATCGCGCTCGTGGTCACCGCTTGTGGGGTGCTGATCCCGATCGTGCTGGCGTTTGCGGGCGCCGACTACCTGGCTCCGCGCAATCTCGTGGCGGCGATGGTGCCGTTGAGCGCGCTGATCGCGAT
>JBAWFB010000080.1:0-1941 GCA_049591495.1 Solirubrobacteraceae bacterium | reverse complement strand
TCAGCATCCAGCCCTCTCCCCAAGTGTCAGCCCTCCAGGTTCCTAAGGTCCGTGATGAAGTTCGGCCCGTTCGGCGTCCCGAGGCCAGTCATGTCGTCATATCCCGGCAACGTAACTTGCCCGGTGTAAAAGCGCATGTGAGGGTCCTGGTCGTCGAATGTCAAGAGCGTCTTGTGCGCCGGGTTACCGCAGAGGTTGGCGAAGATCACGGTGTTGCACACCACACCATCATCGAGAGTCGGACTGTTGGTAGTTATAGGTAGCGTCGCATAGAACGCCGTCGAACCGGCCAACTGGTAGATAGCCGGGTTGATGAAACCGAACGCCGACGCCTGGCCTTGCTGCGCGGCCGCGACAATACCGGCGACCAGTGGTGCCGACTCGCTCGTGCCACCGATCGGGATCTGCGAGTACACAGGCCCGCCCTTGTGGTTGAAGGACAATTGCCCGAGCGCCATGCCGGTGAACGGGTCGGCCGAAGAGCTGATGTCCGGGCCAACTCTCGTCTTCCCGAGGCTTGTTGGCACGACACCGACTTGGTAGCCCGGCTGGGCCCAGTGAACGCTCGGACCGCCGCCCGAGGCGCCGTCTTCTGCTTTCAAGACCCACTTCCCGCTCTTGATGAGCGACGAACCCGTCGACCAGCCAGTCTCGAATAGCCGGTTGCCAACTTTGCCGATGCCGAGGCTCGTGCCGCCGACGCCAATCGCAAATGGGTCAATGGCAGGCTCAAGAACACCAGAGCCGTCGCCGGCCGAGAAGTACATACCAACTCCCTCGTCGGCGGCTTGGACGAGATATGAGTGCTCGATGTTGGTGATCGAAGCCGGCTGGTCTTCGGTGCCGCTTTCCCAAGAGTTTGACGCCACCGTGGCGAGCGGGTGGCCACCGTCACCGTCGAGAACCGCTATGTCGGCATCGAACACTGACTGGTTGCCTTCGTCTCCATTGTTACAACTGTCGCCGCCAACGACGAGTTGGTTGGCACCCGGGGCCATGTCGTGGGAAGCCTCGACGTCGAGTTGCTCCTCCCCATCGAACGGATCTCCACACGAGTTGGCCCCGAGGGACAGTTCCTCGTACTGGGCGGCAGAAGGCGCCGGCAGGTCGTTCGCCTTGGCGTAGTCCTCAAGAGTAAGAAACATATCCTTGGTGAGACCCTCTTCCACCAAAGCGATGGTCTCGCCTTTGCCTGTGTTGGCCCATGTCGCCCGGTAGGCGTCGCGCATTTGGCGACCGCTGTAGCCACAAATGATCGTCGGGAACCGCGTCACGCCGAACTGCGCGGGCAGACCCGCCACAGTCTGTTCGCCGTAATAGCCCGAACACGGAGTCGCCGGTTCCGTCGCCGGGCCGTCCGACGTCGATTTAACGATGCCGCTAGGGCGGATGAGCGGCTGGATCGGTGAAGCGTTGTCGAGCCCGGTCACGCCTAGGACAGCTGGCGCCAACGACGCAGGCAACGAGATGGCGCGGTTATTGGCATGCAGGACATAGGCCCCAGCGTTGACTGTGGAAGATGATCGGTACGTGTCAATTTGCGTGCGTAGTGCCTCGTCTATCTCCCCCACGCTCGCGGTGGCGCGAACGTACGAATGACTGAGGTCGGTGCTGATCCCCGTAAAGCCTTGTGTCCTCAGCCAAGCCTCGACCATGCTTACCTCTGTCATGCTGGCGCCATAGGTCGTGGCGTACTCGGCTGGGCTGACGTAGTGGTGAAACAAAGCATTGCCAGGACTGCTGACGGCAGCGGCAAGGATCTCGGCGGACTGCAAGCGAGGTGTCATCCAAAGCTGCACCGTGAGGTGGCTGGATCGGGCGAGAAGGCCCGTGTCGGCAAGCGCGCCAGTAAATGGCGCCGCGCTGCCAGGCAGCACCGTCTCGGCTGGGCGAGGTGCCGCGCCGGCAGTACTGACTGAACCGGCAGCCACCGTGCCCAGC
>JBAWFB010000079.1:0-6334 GCA_049591495.1 Solirubrobacteraceae bacterium | reverse complement strand
TTCGAGCGCATCCACCGCTCCAACCTGATCGGGATGGGCGTGCTGCCTTTGCAGTTCCCCGAGGGGGAGTCGGCCAAGTCGCTGGGGATCGACGGCCACGAGCAGCTCTCGATCGCCGGCTTCGCCGAGCCGCTGAACGCGGGTGAGCTGCCGAAGACCTGCACAGTGAAGGCGGGCGAGATCGGATTCGAGGCGACAGTGCGGATCGACGCGCCCAAGGAGGCCGACTACTTCCGTCACGGCGGCATCCTGCGGTACGTGTTGCGACAGCTGCTCGCGGCATGAGCGGGTTTGCTCAAACTCTGCGCGATTTGCTCGCGGCACGGGGTCCGTCTGGCTATGAGACCGCGCCCGCATCTGTGTGGGCTGACGCGGCGAGAGCATTTGGGGCGGAGGTGCAGACGGATGTCGTGGGCACGCCCTCGGCACGGGTACCCGCCGCTGGTGGGGGCACAGCGCGGCGCTTGATCGTGATGGGCCACATCGATGAGATCGGGCTGATCGTGACCCACATCGACGACGAGGGCTACCTGTGGTTTCGCGAGGTGGGCGGCTGGGATGCGCAGATCCTGGTGGGCCAGCGCGTGGTGCTCGGCACCCGCGACGGGGAGATCGTGGGCGTGATCGGCAAGAAGCCGATCCACCTGTTGCGCGATGAGGAGCGCAAGAAGGTGGCGGAGGTGCGCGACCTGCACATCGACATCGGCGCCAAGGACGGCAAGCAGGCACGCGAGCTGGTGCGGATCGGCGACGTGGCCGTGATCGACGGCGAGCCCGTGGAGCTGCCCAATGGGCGGCTGGCCTCACGCGCGATGGACAACCGTCTCGGCTCCTTCGTTGCGCTGGAGGCGGCCCGCCTGGTGGCCGAGGTTGGCGGGGCGCCCGGCTGGGAGGTCGTGGCGGTGGCGGCCGCGCAGGAGGAGACCACCTTCGGGGGCTCGCGCACGAGCGCCTTCTCGCTGGAGCCCGACGCGGCGATAGTGGTGGACGTCACCCACGCCACCGACGCGCCGGGGATCGACGTGAAGGAGGCCGGCAAGCACGAGCTGGGCTCAGGTCCGGTGCTGAGTCGCGGCTCGACGCTGAACCCGCGCCTCTCAGAGCTGCTGTATGAGACCGCGGAGCAGGAGAGCATCCCGTTCACCGTGGAGGCGATCGGACGCAACACGGGCACCGATGCCGACGCGGTGCATCTCAGCCGCGGCGGGGTGCCAACCGCGCTGGTGTCGATCCCGCTGCGCTACATGCACTCACCGGTTGAGCTGGTGCAGCTGGAGGACGTGCATGCGGCGGCGGCGCTGATCGCCGCCGCCGCGCTCAGGCTCGACGCTGAGACCTCGTTCGCGCGCTGATTTTCCGCGGCGACTGGCGTCGGCCGCCGATCGCCTGGTGGTTACTCGACCGAGCCGCTTGAGGGCTTGGACGACTCTGGTCGTGGATTGCTCTCGGACTCCGGCTCGTCCTCTGGTGAGCGCACGACCAGGTTTGCGACCCGCTCGAAATGGCGGCGGTTGCGGGTCATTATGGAGAGACCGTGCTCGAGGGCGGTCGCGGCGATCAGGGCGTCCGGGATGTCGAGTTGTGTCTTGCGGCGAATGCGGCCGGCTGACTCCGCTATGACCCGGTCAACCGGGAGCTCGTCAATCAGCTCCAATGTACGTTGAAGACTTGGCTCATGCGTGTTGCGACCGGCGAAGAGCTCGCAGCGAGTCACTACCGAGATCTTCCATGCGGGATCAAATAGGTCGAGCCGGCGATGCCCGCGTAGATGATCGATCAGAACGTCAGTGTCTAGGAGGGCTGCGCTCAATGGGATTCCAATCCAGGTCGAAGCGGTCCCACTCCTCGCGCGGCGGGACCTCCAGATCAGGAATCGACCCAAAAGTTTCGTCCAGCACTCGCTGGGTCTCTCGGCGTCTTGCCTCACCGGCCGCCGGTCCATGAGTGGCCAGGTACTCGTCGAGTGCCGCTCGTATGACTTCGGCCAACGTGCGCCCGTCGCGCGCACGGAGCTGCTCGATCTCGCGACGTTGATCTTCGGTCAAGTAGACCTGTGTACGTGTGGCTGCCATACAGCGCAGTATACAGCGTTATCGGCGGATTACGTGTGGGGACGTCGAGCGTGGGATCCGCTTGCGTTGGGTTGCCCGTGTCCGCGCCGCGCGACAGGCCCGTTAGTTGTCCCTGCCGTCTTCATCGGGTACCCGCGGGCGAAATAAAATCGGTGATCGTGGTGTCGTATATGTACTTTGCAGGCACATAACACTTCATTTTGTAAAGTGTTATGTATGCTGTTTTGGAAGACACAGTCAGTCGTCCCTATTGATTTCCCATCAGGCCATCGGCGCGACGCGGACAGCGCGGCGAGCTCCTCAGTTACTCGTGCCGTCCAACGCCGAGAGCGGAGGGTTGGTCCCCTCAAGCTCGGTCATCTGGTTGATCTCATACACCTTGCCGGGAGCCGCGCCGAGTGCGAGCATGCGCAGGCCCTCGGGGCCTGAGAACACCTTGCGCTTGGGCTCGGGGCCGACGCGCACGAGCACGTCGGGGTCAAGCGCGACGCGCTCGCCCTCGATCTCGATCCAGCCGGAGCCGCCGATCGCGAGGAAGACCTCCTCCTGGCCGCTCTCGGCGTGGTCGTGCAGGGGGTAGTCCTCGTAGTTGGGCGGCATCTGGATGACCTGCATGCCAAACGAGGTGACGCCGAGCTCGGCGCGGGCCTTTACGAAGCCGCCGCCAAAGGCCGCCTCCATGTCTTTGATGCTCTTCGCGGTGTAGTCGCTCATGAGTGTCTCCTGTTTTAGGTGGGGGGTGGTTGCAATCGGAGTCGAGGGGGTCGGTTGGTGGATTTTTTGGATAGGGGGTCGTTCGAGCTGATCTCAGGCGGCGCTCTGATCGCTTCCGAGCGTGGCAGGCTGAAGCACGGGTTTGTCGGTGGGCATGATGATTCCCAGCTGACGCGACTGGGCGAGCACACTGCCGTCGGGCGCCCAGATCACGCCGTCCTCCTCGAACAGCCCGTCGTGCAGAAGCCGTGTGTCGAACACGCCGAGACACAGCGCCGCGGGGTCGCAGTCGCAGTCCTCGATCGAGCGGCGGAAATGGATCGTGAGGTCCACCGTGGGGCTGATCGCGGGCGAGTCGAGCGCGATGAACGATGGTGGAAACCACGCGTCGCAGAAGAGCGCGAGCGCGGGGGCATCGACCGGGCGCTCGGGGTCGGGAAGCCCGGTCCAGCCGCCGATCCGCATCGGCGCGCCGCTGCCGGCGAACGGGACGGCGCCGACGCGTGGCTGCATGACGATATGGCGGGTGAACTCGGGAGCGCCCTTGAACAGCTTCGGTGTGGAGCACCGCTCGGCGTCGGGCGGGGCCAGCTCGGGCATCGGCAGTTCGTCGGCCTTGGGCGATCTCCAAGGGACCGAGAAGGCGGCGAGCGCGAGCGCGGTGAGCTTGCCGTCCTGCTGCATGCGCGCCGAGAGGGTGCTGAGCGAGCGGCCCGCGCGCGCGATGGTGACAAGGATCTCGATCGGCCCGGGCTCGGGCGCGCGGGTGTAGTGGATCGTGAGCGAGCGGGGCGTGCGTTCGGGATCGTCAACGGTGGCGATCAGCGCCCGCAGCAGCATCGCCGCGAGGTAGCCCCCGTGCGGGCCACGTCCGGCGCGCCAGCCGGGTGCGATCGTGGCGGCGAAGACGCCGTCTGCCTCGCGGCTGACGGCAGTGTCGCGGTCGAACACTGTCTCCATGCCCGGCGAGCATACCGGACTGGCTGACCGGCCAGTCAGCCGCGTACGAGCCGCTTGTAGCTGATCCGGTGTGGCCGGTCGGCGGCCGCGCCGAGACGCTCGTGGCGGTGCTCCTCATAGGCCTCGAAGTTGCCCTCGAACCACGTGACCTGCGAGTCGCCCTCGAACGCGAGCACGTGTGTGGCGATGCGGTCCAAAAACCAGCGGTCGTGGGAGATCACAACCGCGCAGCCGGGGAACGCGAGCAGCGCTTCCTCGAGCGCGCGTAGCGTGTCGACATCGAGATCGTTGGTGGGCTCGTCGAGCAGCAGCAGATTGCCGCCGGAGCGCAGCAGCTTGGCGAGGTGCACGCGGTTGCGCTCGCCGCCGGAGAGCTTGCCGATACGCGCCTGCTGGTCGGAGCCCTTGAAGTTGAACCCGGCGGTGTATTGGCGTGAGTTGACCACGCGGTCGCCGACCTTGAGGTGGTCGAGCCCGTCGGAGATCTCCTCCCACACCGTCTTGCCCGGATCGAGCGAGTCGCGCGACTGATCGACGTAGGCGAGCTGCACGGTGTCGCCGAGCTCGAGCTTGCCCTCATCGGGGCTCTCAACGCCTGTGATCATCCGAAACAGGGTGGTCTTGCCGGCGCCGTTGGGGCCGATCACGCCCACGATCCCGGCGCGGGGAAGCTCGAAGGAGAGGTTCTCGATCAGCAGCCGCTCGCCGAAGCCCTTGCGCAGGCCGTCGGCGACGAGCACCTTTGCGCCCAGGCGCGGGCCCGGAGGAATGTGGATCTGGACCTCGTCGAGCTTGACGTTGCGCTCCTCGGCGACGAGCTCCTCGTAGCGGGCGAGACGCGCCTTTGACTTGGTGCGCCGCCCCTTGGGGTTGGTGCGCACCCACTCGAGCTCGGCGGCGATCGTGCGCTCGCGGCCCTTTTCGCTGCGCTCTTCCTGGGCGAGGCGCTTCTGCTTCTGCTCCAGCCAGCTGGAGTAGTTGCCCTCGTAGGGGATGCCCTTGCCGCGGTCGAGCTCGAGGATCCAGCCGGCGACGTTGTCGAGGAAGTAGCGGTCGTGGGTGACCGCGACGATCGCGCCCTTGTAGTCGCTGAGGTGCTGCTCGAGCCACGCGACCGACTCGGCGTCGAGGTGGTTGGTGGGCTCGTCCAGCAGCAGCAGGTCGGGTGCGCTGAGCAACAGGCGGCACAGCGCCACGCGACGGCGCTCCCCGCCGGACAATGGACCCACCTCCGCGTCGGGCGGGGGCAGGCGCAGCGCGTCCATCGCGTACTCCAGCTGCGTGTCGAGGTTCCACGCGTCGGCGGCTTCGATCTTGGCTTGGATGTTGCCGAACTCCTCGGCGGTGTCCTCAGAGTAGTTGGCGGCCAGCTCGTTGAAGCGGTCGAGCAGCGCGCGCGTGGGCGCGACGGCCTCTTCGACGTTGCCCTTGACGTCCTTGGACTCGTCCAGGTGGGGCTCTTGCTCGAGCATCCCAACGCTTGCGCCGGGTGCGAGCATCGCCTCGCCGCGGTAGTCCTGGTCCACCCCGGCCATGATCCGCAGCAGCGTGGACTTGCCGGCGCCGTTGTAGCCGAGCACGCCGATCTTCGCGCCGGGGTAGAACGCGAGCGTGATGTCGTTGAGCACCGTCTTGTCGGGCGGGTGCAGCTTCGACAGGCGGTGCATCGTGAAGATGTATTGAGAGGACATCGCACGCAGGATAGGCGGTCCCACACGCCGTCTCTCGCGTCGGGCGCGCGGCGTCGTGCGTGGGCGATTTTTTTTGGGGATTGGGGCAGTTTTCGCGAGCGCCGCAACGGCGCCGGTGACCCGGCACGCCCTGTGGCGCGCCGGGACCCGACCGGTGCGGGCCGGTAACGTATTGCTGTCATGCCTGGGGCGATCCTCGACATAGAGCAACAGATGCTCCTGCTGGAGATCGAGCCGCCGTTTGACAAGCGCGATGTGCAGCTGGCGCGGCGGCGGATGGCCAAGCGCTGGCACCCGGATATCGCGCCGGCGGGCCGCCAATTCGAGCACGAGCGCCACTTGAAGGCGATCAACGAGGCCGCCGACCACCTGATGCGGATCGCGGAAACCTCACGCGGCGGGAAGGTGTCCCGTAACGCGGTGAAGGTCAGCGCGGCGGCGGCGCGTGCCGCGCGTGAAGAGGCGGGCCGACGTGCGTATGAGGCTGAGCAGCGCGCGCGCGAGCACGCCGTTGACCGCGCGCGCAACGACCCGTTTGGAAGCCGTGTGCCGGATCACTCGGTGGTGCACCGCTATGCGCGCTGCAGCTCATACCCCGAGTGGGGGGTGGGGACCGTGGAAGGGATCTATTTCACCGGCGACAGCGCTGAGGATCAGGATGTGCAGCAGTGGGCGCGCGTGAAGTTTTCCCACGGCGTGCGCACGGTGCCGGCGGGCAGCATGAAGTTCGTGGACTTCTCAAAGCCAGATCCCGCGGAGGAGCGCGTGGAGCGCTTCATGACGGCGGCGCAGCGTGCGATGGCCGAAGGCGAGTATGTGCTGGCGGCGCAGCGGCTGGTGTATGCGCGCGACGCCGAACCGCGCAACGTGGGGGTGCTGCGGCTGATGACGCTGGCT
>JBAWFB010000078.1:0-1838 GCA_049591495.1 Solirubrobacteraceae bacterium | reverse complement strand
GTGTTAGGCCACGAAATCATGTAAAACGGGAGGTAACGGCAAAGCGCGCTCGCTCCGATTTGTGGCTACCTCGATGCGGTTGCCCGACCGCTGAAATCTGAGAATATACCAACCCGGAATCTTCCGTGCGTATCCTGCCTCGACGAGCTTATCCATGTCGAACCGAAACCTGCCGACAGGCTGTGGACGCGAATTCTTGTCTCTCTTCCAAGTCAGCGTGAGCGTCACGACTCGCTCTGTCTGCGGAACTCTGCCCATGTAATGCTGAAAAATGTCATCGCGACCATTCCAAGCTCGCTGTGTCGTCGCAGTTTCTGGAAGTGTGCTTATCATAAAACGCTCTCGTGGCCTAACGATCCAAAGCTGAGCCACGGCGCGAATAACCGCAAGCGTGAATTTGCATCAAATCGTAAAATAAAAGAGCAGCCGCCGTTGGCTCCAGCGCGGTGTTAGGCAGCGGTCTCACTTGGACAAAAGCTTGAAATCTCCGCCTGCCGCCAACCGTTTCCGAACTGCCGCTAAAGTCTTCTCGTTGTCCTCGCTTGGAAACAACTGGTAGGCACGCGAATACTCTGCCTCCGAATTCGTGACATCACCCATCGCCAAGTAAATGATGCCAAGATAAGAATGGCCGTAATAATCAGTGGGCTGAGCGGCAACATTGGCCTGCGCCAAAGATAAAGCCTTCGGATAATCCAACTGCCGAACGGCTGTCTGCACGGCTGACCAAGAATGTGTCGGCTCGGAAGGCTTCGAGTGAGAAAGGCCAACGAGGCCAACGACAACGCACAACACCACGGCAAGCACTTGGTTAGAACGCCTCGATTTCTGAAGCTCCCTCACCAACTTCTGAACCTCATTCAGTAACTCTTGATTGATGTCTTCGCTCATAAAGTGACGTGCGATAGCTGCCTAACGATCCAAAGCTGAGCCACGGCCACCGGACAGTGACTCCGAAATGCAACCATGCCAATCAAATTTCATATCAAGCTCGAAACGCAAGGCGCGGTGGCCGTTGGCTCCAGCGCGGTGTTAGGCCACGGTCTTATCATAAAATCTCAAATGAACCTGATGCGAAAGCCTCGAATCAAAGGCAAGCTTCGCTCCGGTCAGTTCGCACCCGAAAAAGCGCGAGCCTAAAATCCCTCGAACAATTTGTAACCCGCTCATCGCAAATCCAAACAACTAAAAACGCTCGCCTGCCAACCAAACCAACGTCTCAAAAAAACCAAAAATCTCGAAGTGGCCTAACGATCCAAAGCTGAGCCACGGCGCGAACAACCGCAAGCGTGAATTTGCGATGAAACGTAAAATGAAGGAGCAGTCGCCGTTGGCTCCAGCGCGGTGTTAGGCATCATGGTTTAACCTCATGCCATACTGTCTCTGCGGCATTCGGCCATCGCACAGTAAACCCGCTCGCGTCCGAACGAACAATACGTCCTGCGAGAGAATGTGGCGTAACTTCGGACGGGTTAGTGCTGGTCTTTACCGTCTCAATCAAACTTCCGTCTTTGACAATCCATGTCCCAGTCCGCTGGTATGTGTTTGTGCGGTCATATTCAGGATGGCTGAACCATGACAACTCTACAAAACTGCCATCTGCTGTGACTGTGTTTGTGCATCGCATACCAGTCTCCTGCCTCAACCACACTCCTGCTAAATGCTGTCGAAAGTCACTGTCAAATCCGGCAACCTTGACGTGCTGCCAATATAGCAACAGACACGCAGCGACAATGACAACTAACAATCCAATAACCGTGAGCTTTTTCATAGCGCGTAATGATGCCTAACGATCCAAAGCTGAGCCACGGCGCGAATAATCGCAAGCGTGGATTTGC
>JBAWFB010000077.1:0-1581 GCA_049591495.1 Solirubrobacteraceae bacterium | reverse complement strand
AGCGAATAAAAAATGCCACCCCCGCGATGCCGCTTCAGGATGGCCGCATCCTGCCGGCGGAAAAATTCAACCCGGAGCGCAGCAATATCGAAAACCCAGAGCTTTATGCGCTGTGGCCATTCCGGCTCTACGGGGTTGGTCACCCCGATCCCGAAATCGCCGTTGAGACCTTCCATCAACGGATTGAGAAAGATTCCATCGGCTGGCAATACGACGGGCAATGTGCCGCGATTGCCGGACTGGCGGATGTAGCGGGCCACTTCCTGCTCGGCAAGGTTCGCAACTCCAATCCCAATTTCCGTTTCCCAGCGATGTGGGGTCCGAACTACGACTGGCTCCCCGATCAGGACCACGGCTGTAACATCATGCTCACGCTGCAAAACATGATCCTGCAATGCGTCGGAGACAAAATTTATGTTCTGCCCGCCTGGCCTAAGAAATGGAATGTGAGTTTCAAATTGCATGCCCCGAAAAACACCGTTGTCGAAGGCGCGTATCGGGATGGCAAACTGGTGACATTAAAGGTTTCTCCAGAATCACGGCGCAAAGATGTGCAAGTTATGCTGCCTGAATCCAAAGACAAGAATGCTCTGCCACGGTAAACAATGAAACGCATTGATACACATCAGCATCTTTGGGATTTAAGGCTGTTTCCCTGTTCCTGGTGCGCCGAGATTCCGGCCTTGAATCACAGTTTTCTGCTCGACGATTACCTCGCGGCCGCAAAGGACACAGGCATTGAAAAGACCGTGTTTATCGAATGTGACGTGGATGATCCAAACGCCCTGGCGGAAGCACAGCACATTCAAAAGCTTTCGGAGAAAAATCCGCTTATCGCCGGCATCGTCGCCTCCGCCCGTCCGGAACGACCGGATTTTCCGGCCCAGCTCGAAGCTCTGCTGAAACTGCCCAAGTTGCGCGGCATCCGCCGCGTGTTGCACGTTGTGCCGGATGAAACGTCGCAGATGGCCTTGTTCGCTGAAAATGTGCGCCTGCTCGCTGCCCATCGTTTGACCTTTGACTTATGCGTATTGGCGCGCCAGTTACCGCTCGCCATCGCGTTGGCCCAAAAATGTCCGCAGGTTCAATTTGTTCTCGATCATTGCGGCGTGCCGGATGTGAAAGGCAGGGTTTTCGGACCGTGGCGCACGCACATCCAAGATCTGGCTGCGTTGCCGAACGTGGCCTGCAAGATCAGCGGCTTGGTGGCCTACGCGGGAGAGAATTGGAAGCTGAATGATCTACGGCCCTGGGTGGAACACGTCGTTACCTGCTTCGGTTGGAATCGCCTCGTCTGGGGCGGCGACTGGCCGGTATGCACGTTGACCGCCAGTCTTCAACAATGGATTGCGGCGTCGGACGCATTGTTCAGTGAAGCAACTCAAATACAGCGCGAAGCTTTATTCAACCACAACGCTGAAAGGATCTATCGTGTTTAATCTTCAAAACAAAACGGCGCTGGTGACCGGTGCGGCTTCCGGCATCGGCACGGCGCTGGCGGAAACTTTCGCCCAGGCCGGAGCCAGAGTGTGGATCGCCGACCGCAACGAAAACGGCGGAAGCGCGTTGGCCGGCCACATC
>JBAWFB010000076.1:0-2631 GCA_049591495.1 Solirubrobacteraceae bacterium | reverse complement strand
GTTCACGGCGGTGGCGCCAGCGCCCGGGAGCGCATCCGGCGACTTCGGTGCCCAGGCGCTCGCGGTCGGCGCCGACGGCGTCGTTGCGCGCTACACACCCGGGCACGGTTGGGAACGCGAGTTCCTGCAGACCAGCAGCGGCGCGGTCAGCTCGCCCACGCTGCGCGCCGTGGCGTGGCCCGAACCCAACCGTGCGTTTGCCGTTGGCGACCTCGGCGCAATGTGGATCTGGCGCGCGGAAACCGGGCTGTGGGAGAAAGACCCCGCGGCGCCGCTCGACGGTTTCCAAGGCAACCTTGACGGGATCGCGTTCGAGCCTGGCAATCCGGGAGTCGGCTACGCGGTCGGCCAGGGCGGCGTGCTGCTCGAATACGGCAAGAGCTGGACGCAGGTGCCCTCCGAAGGGCCCGAAGGTCTGCCGAGCGGCTTTAAGGAAACGAACTTCAGCTCGGTCTCGTTCGCGGGCTCGGAGGCAATGGTGGTCGCCGAACACGACCTGCTCGTAAACAAGGGCTCGGGCTGGGAAGTCGAACCGGAAATACACGCGCTGCTGTCGAGCCTGCCGAGCGCGCCGTCGTTGAACGTGGTCGCAGGACTGCCCAACGGGGGCGCCGTGCTGGCCGGACGCGACGTGGTGCTCGAGCGCGACAGCGCCGGCGCCCCGTGGCACTTCTCCGAACAGCCGATCGTCGACGAGACAGCGATTGCCGCGGCCGCCTACATGGAAGGCTCGAAAGTGCGCGCGCTGCTGTCGGTCGTGCCCGACTTCCAGTACCCGCCGCTGCTGGTGCTGCCGCCGGTCGAACCCGATACGCCGCCGCCACTGATCCCTGCGAACCCGCTGCCTGGCGACGGCTACGTGCTGCGCGAAACGCCAGGTGGCTGGGAGGACGAGGAGCGCGCCGCCTACGCTGGCGACAGTCAGGACAAGCCACTGAAGGCCGACCCGATCCTGGCGTTCGACGTTGGCGCAAACGGCTCCGGCTGGGCTGTCGGAGGCTGGAGCGGCGAGGCCGACGACGCAGGGCGCGGGACGACCTCGAAAGGCAGCGGTCAGACGATCCGCGAAAACGTGCAAACGGCCGGCATCTACAGCTACGCCCCGGAAGGCACCCCGCCCGACCCCATCGGCGAGGACTCCTCGCCGATACCACTGCAGAGCGGTGTCGCGACATTCGCCGTGGGCGGCCACGCCGACTGTGTCGAACAGTGTGCCGCGCTCGCCGACGTGGGGATCGCGCCCGACCGTAACCTGAGCGCCGCGCTCGCAGCGATCGACGGCCTCTCAACCCAGCCCAACGGGCCGCGCATGCTGCTCTACACAGGCGGGCGCGAGACCCCCGGCGAGGGTCCCGAGTCAGCCGCGGAGGCCGACCGCTACGCGCAACTGCTGTCCGGCGGTGGCGGCCTGCCCGTCTACCCGGCGCTGTCGGCCGGCGACAGCGAAGGCAGCGAGGACTCCGCCTTCGGAGTGGCGTTCGGTTCGTTCGACGCGCCGTTCGGCGAAGGGCCCACTCCAAGTGACGTCAGCACGGCCTACATCCCGGCGGGCGCCGCCGCACCGAGTCCTGGGGCGCGCACCCACTACGCATTCGACTCCACCGGTCCAGCGGGGACAGTGCGCGTGATCGTGATCGACAACTCGCGCGGCTCACTGGCGGCCTCCGACCCCTACCAGAACCCTGCCGAACCGCAGGCGCCATGGCTTGCGCGGATGCTTGCCGACGCGAAGGCGCGCGGGATCCCCGCGATCGTCGTCGGCAGCCGCGAGCTCAACCCGAATTTGCCGCCGGCGCTGAACGTCGCCACAGACGCGGCCGAAGAGGCAAACATCATGGTCGAAGGGGGCGCCTCCGCCTACCTCTACGAACGCCCCGAAGAAACGCGTGTGAGCCAGATCCCCTCCGGCGGGTCGACCACGATCCCCGAGTACGGCACCGGCGCGCTCGGCTACCGCTCGGCGATCTCCGACTCCTTCACGGCCGGTCAGCCCGATGCGCTGTTCGGCACGACCGGCTACCTGCTGGTGAGCGTCGAAGCCTCCAAGCGCAACCCCACCACCAACGTCGCGCCGACCGCCGCACGGATGATCCCGCTGGTGCAGTCCCTGTCGCTCGATCCGGTCGATGGAACGCTGCTGCGGCGCAGCTCCCCAGCACTGTTCGAGGGCATCGGGCGCAGGCCGCTGTCCGGGGATCGCTGGGGCCCGATATCTGCATCGAGCGGCAACCCCAACCCACCCGGCGCCGACCCCTACGCCGAATTCCCGCCCGCGCTGTGCCGCCAGTCGGACTGCTCGAGCGCGATCGAACCGGAATACACGTTCACCTCCTCCGAACCGGAAATCGCCAACTTCGTCGAGCAGGACCCCAACTCCACCAACCTGCGCAAGCCGCTGCAGAATGCCGAAGGCCATCCAATCCCCGATCCGCGCTCGGGCATCCTGTGTGCGTTCAACGCTGGTACCACGATCGTCACGATTTCCGCAGGCGGTCTCTCCTACTCTGTCCCGGTGACCGTGCAGGGCGGCAGCGTTCAGCAACCGTGCGGTACGGTGCCGCTCAGCCCCAGCCACTTCAAGGTGCAACCCTCGGCTGCTGCTGCGACGCCGTCCCCGCCACCCCCATCGCC
>JBAWFB010000075.1:0-7851 GCA_049591495.1 Solirubrobacteraceae bacterium | reverse complement strand
ACTTTGAACTGTGGACATTTGGGAGGGGGTCTCCTATTGCAGGGGGCACATTTGTTCTGGTCGGTACGACAGTAGCACCGAACACATGTTCCTAACCCGTCCTCCAACGATGGTTACACGCGGATCTCAAGCGCGGGTGAACACACTGTAAAGAGCGGCTATGAATCCGCAGGGCCGGGCAGAAGCGGAACGCGTGTTCGTGTGAGCCATTGCTCGGGGTGTTCGAGCTCGTTCATGCTGGGCAGCATCTCGGCCGAGCTCCACGCCAGCGTGAGCGCGCTCGGCCCGCCGCGCGCGACCACCTCGTCGCAGAAGCTGCGCCCGAGCTCGTATTGACGCATCTTCATCTCAAGCCCCAGCAGTCGCTCGAGGATGCGCCACGGCCAGCCGCGCTCGCGCCGGCGACGGGTCATCGCGGTGCGCATGCGATCCATCGATGGCAGCTCCTGCTCCCCGACGGCGTCCATCACGTGCTCGGCGTGTCCCTCGATCAGCGACATCGTGGACTGCATGCGCTCGACCAGCGCCCATCGGTCCTCGCCGAGTCCCACGCGCAACAGCTCGCCACCGCGCAGACGCTGGGCAAGCGAGCGCAGATCGTCGGTGTTGGGCATCTGCAGCAGCCGGCCGAGCCCAACGCCGACCTGCATGCCGTCGATCAATTCGCGCAACAGAGCACCGAGATGGTCTCGCAACCACGGCGCGCCACCGAACTGGACGGCGTGGGTGACCTCGTGGATGCACACCCACGAGGTGAACTCTTCACGGTCGAGGCCCAGATTGCGAGCGGCCTGCGCCAGGTTGGGCGCCAGCAACAGCAGACGAGGAGGTCGCTCGGGCTCCAGCAGCGCGATGTCGTACTGGCCGAGCACGCGCTGGGAGAGCATCCCTGTGACGGCGCCCACCTGTGCGCCGAGCAGCAGCTGGGTGATCGAGCGCATCGCGGGCGCCAGTGGGCCCGCGCCGTGACCGATGCGCTCGGAGAGCGGATCCAGCAGCGGGCGCATCGTGGCAATATTGGCTTCGATCCAGCGCGGCCTGTCGATCGACTCGATCTGCGGTAGGGGCTGGTTGAGCGTGAGTCCGGTGTAGGCGCTCACGCGCTCGGCGAACTGCTCGGCGAGCGCCTGCACCCCGTTTGCGTTCGATCCGAGGTACGGAGCCCCGCCAGAGAGCATCTCCCCGACCCGCTGCGCCACGTTCCAATCGATGCCGTCCACACTAAGAGCCTACGCGCATATGTGCGGTGTCACGCATCCACCGCTGGCGGACGGCGATTGCAGTTGGCGATGGGGCGACGATTGGCGGCAGCGCACTCGTATGCTTGAGCTGTGAGCGCCTCTCGAATCGTCTTCTTCGAGCGGGCAGGGGCGCGCGACGTGCTGGCGTGGGTGCGCCTGCTGAGCGACCCCGCTGACTCCGCGGCGGTGGTGCGTGCGCTCGGGCGCCCTCCGATCGAGCTGCGCCAGGTCGACATCGCGCGTGTGGTGCAGGTTGCGCGCAAGGCAAAGCTCGACCTGGTGTCCGCGCTTGGACCCGCAATGGAGTCGCCACGATTGCCGCCCGAGGCGCGTGAGCGGATCGAGCGCTTCCTTGCGCTGCACGGCGAAGCACAGGCTGCGTTCGACGCACTGCGCCCACATCTGCGTGTCGGCCCGCGGGAGCTCGCCGCCGAGCTAACGACGGCCTCGGAGGCGAGGTTGCTTGGCGGTGAGACGATCTCCGAGGCGCGTGCACAGACGCTGGAGGCGACGCTCGAGCTGATGCGCGAGGAGGTGCTTGGAGGTGCGGTCCGGATCGCGGGGCATCTGGGCGAGCTGCGCTTGGACACCGATCTGGACATCTCCCATGGCGTGGTGCGCTATCTGGAGCTGGTCAAGCTCGCCGCGCTGAAGGATCGCCCCGCCGAGCAGAGTGTCGCGGAGGCGCTCGCGGACATCAACCAGCGGTTGCTCGCGGCGTGCACGCCGCTGCAGCGCGAGATCTTCCAGACCTCGACGCTGGACGAGACGCTGCTGGCAGTTGAGAAGCAAGAGACCGGCTCGACCCCTCCCCCGCCTGCCCGCGCACCCGCGCAGAGCCCGTTTGCTCGCCGCGAGGAACCCTCGCTGCAGGCGTTCCTGCCCAGGCGCGGAGACGGCCTGGTGCTGTCGGCGTCGGACATTGACACCTACAGGAGCTGTCCGCTGCGCTACAAGTTTGGCCGTGTCCTGAAGATCCCTTCCGAGCAAACATTGCATCAGCGCTTCGGGATCGCCGTGCATCAGGTGCTCGAGCGCTACCACGCGTCTGATCACACGACGGTGCAGCAGATGATGGAGCTGTTCGAGGCGTGTTGGCGTCGTGGGGGTTTCGGCGACACTGACAAAGAGCGCGAACTGCACACCAAGGCGCGTGCGGCGCTCGTGCTCTACCACCAGCACCTGGAGGCCCACGAGGCCGAACCGGTGTGGTTTGAGCGTTCGTTCTCCTTCAAGCTCGGCCCGCACCATCTGCGCGGGCGTGTAGATCGTGTCGACCGGCTGCCCGACGGGGCGTACGAGATGATCGACTACAAGACCGGTCGACCACGCACAGCCGAGCAGCTCAAGGACGACGTGCAGCTGTCGTTGTATGCGGTCGGTGCGCGTGAGTCGTGGGATGTGCAGGCGGAGCGGCTCGCCTACTACTACGTGCTCGACGATCTGAAGGTGCCGGTCCCCTCCGCTGAGATGGACCCCAACTGGATCGCCACAGTCGTGGCGGAGGTGGGCGAGGCGATCATGGCGCAGCGCTTCGAGCCGACGCCCTCGCCGGCGGCGTGTGGACTGTGCGACTACCGGATCGCCTGTCCGGCTTGGGAGCGGTAGCGCTCGTATTCTGCCGGTCACCTCGTCGAGCAGCACGATGCTCGACCCTTCCAAAATGTGCTGCATATTTTAGAAATCCTTTGCCAAGATATGCAGCATATATTGGAATCCAAACACTGTCCGTTTGGTTTGCCGTTGCCTTTCGCTGCGTCCCTCGTCTTCTCCAAACAGGCCCTAATGCGGCATTATGCTGCGCTTTAGGCGCAGTCACTAGGGTCTTGGGCGAAGATGAAGAGCTGCATCTTGACGGGAGGGGCACCTACACGAGCGCGCGTTGGCCTGGCGGCGTTGCCGGTGCTCGTCGCCGGCCTGATCGCCGGCTGCGGCGGTGGTTCCTCGACGTCCACCTCCACGGTCGCGGCGGTTCCCAGCTCGCCGGCTGCCTCAACGACGGCTGCCGTCTCAAGCGCCGATGCCGTCGCGCTGGTGGCGGGCACTCCGATCCCCAAGTCCAGCTACGCCCACTGGGTCACGGTCGAGACGAAGCTGGGCGGCGCCGGCAACGCTGCTCACCGTGCGCTTGGCTTCCTGCTGACCTCAGAGTGGGTGCTCGGCGAGGCGAAGGCTCGCAATATCTCGGTCTCCGAAGCGGAAGTCAAGCAGCGCTACGCCAAGCTCGTGCACCAGAGCTTCCCCAAGGCGGGCGCGCTGCAGAAGTACTTCTCCACCTCTGGTGAGACCGAAGCGGATCTGCTGGCGCGCATCAAGGTAGAAATGCTCGCCTCCCGAATCGCCGCACAAGTCAGCGCCGGCAAGAGCTCCTCCCAGCGCAGCGCGATTCTGGCTGCTTTTGAGACGAACTTCCACACGCACTGGAAGGCGCTCACCGACTGCAAGTCGGGCTATGTGATGGAAGACTGCAGGCAGTACACCGGCAAAGGCGAAAACCTCACCGCCACGAGCACCGGCAGCTCAGCCTCCAGTTCGAGCTCCCAAGCAACGCACGGCTCCTCGGGCACCTCCACCTCGAGATCCTCTGCGTCGAACTCCAGCGGCGAGGTCTATTCGACCCCCGGCGCGTTTGCGATCTCGAGCCCCAAGTTCGAACGCAACGGTGCGATCCCTGTCGAATACACGTGTGCGGGCGCCGGCATCTCACCCGCGCTGTCCTGGGAAAAAGTGCCCGCCCATGCGGCCGAACTGATCCTGTTCGTGATCGACGACAACTCGGACGGAACCAGCGGTGGCATCCGCTGGATCGTGGGCGGGATCGAACCCAGCTCCACCGGCATCGCCGCCGGCAAGCTGCCTCCCGGCGCGATCGTTGGCACCAACACGGCCGGCAAGGCAGCCTACAGCCCGATCTGTCCCGCGCCCGGCAAGAGCGACACGATCGAGTTCGTGATGTATGCGCTGTCCAAAAAGATCTCGATCTCACCCGGCTTTCAGCCCGACGTTGCCGAGGCTCAATACGGCTCGGGCAAACTGCTGATGGGCCAGGCCGCCGTCACTTACGGCGTCGCTTCGCGTTAGCGATCTACACCCCGGGCACGGCTGGGCGACTGGTTCAGCTGTCGTGCCCGCGCTGGCGCAAAAACCGCTGGAATTCGCGCGCCAGCAGGTCGCCGGAGGGCAGATCTTGTGGGCTGAGCGTGGCCTGCTCGCTCTCCGCGGCGCGGCGCTCCAGGCGCTCCACGAATGCTTGGATGTCGGGGTCGGACTGCACGGCGAGCCCCACCTGGTGCTCGTACTCGCCGGCGGCCTCCTCGAGCTCTGAGGCGTCCACCGACACGCCCACCAGCAGCTCCAGCTTGCGCAACAGCGCGAGCGCCGCCTTCGGTGAGGCGGCGGCTGCCACATAGTGGGGCACGCTCGCCCACACGCTCGCCGATGGCAATCCCGCCTGTCCGCAGGCGGCATGCAGGACGCCCACGATCCCCGTTGGTCCCTCGTAGCGGCTCGCTTTGAGCCCTAGCCGTTCCATCATCGCGGGGTCTGAGGCGAAGCCGGTCATTGTCACCGGGTGCGAGTGCGGCACGTCGGCCAGCAGCCCGCCGAGCGTCACCACCAGCTGCACGTCGAGCGCTTCCACGAGGTCCACGATCAGCGAGCTGAACGAGCGCCACCGCATCGATGGCTCGGTGCCCTGCACGATCACCAGATCGCGCGGCGCCCGCGGCGCGCGAGCCTCGAGGATCTCCACCGACGGCCACGAGATCACGCGTGCCTGCGTCTCGTCGATCTGCACCTGCGGGCGGTTGGCCTGGAAGTCGTAGAACTCCTCCGTGTCGATCTGCGCGAAGCGCTGCGCGCCAAGCGCCTGCGCGAGGAACGCGGTTGCGGTCGAGGCCGCGTCGCCCGCGTCGTTCCAGCCCTGAAACGAGCACACCATCGCGGGGGCCCTCAACCCGTCAGGACGGCGATCCCATATCAATGGCTGCATCCGACCCACCGTACATCATGGACAGCCGATGCCTGCCACGCACTATCAAGCCGGCGCCGCGCCCGACGCGCCCGGAGCGGGTCGCGCGCGGGGCCCTGCGACGTCTGTTCCCTCGCTGGGCTCGCAGGATGAGGGCGCTGCGGGCGAGGCACAGACGATCGCCACTCTGCGCGAGGGCGACGCCGTGAACGGTGTGTTTGCGTGCGTGCGCAAGGAGCGACTGCTGACGCGCTCCGGAGCGCCCTACCTCACGCTGGAGCTGCGCGACCAGTCGGGCAGCTCGCCGGGGCGGGTTTTCCGCGAGGTCGACCTGCTCGCCGGACGCTTCGAGCGCGGCGATCTCGTGCGTGTGCGGGGTCGTGCCGAGCGCTTCCGCGACGAGCTGCAGATCGCGGTCGAGCAGATCGCGCGCATCGAGGTCTCAGACGAGGACGCCGCCCGCTTCCTGCCGGTTTCCCGGCGCGATCTCGACGAGCTGGAAGGGTTCCTGGAACATCTCGCCCGCGAGGTGTATGACCCGGGTCTGAAAGCGCTGCTCGACCGCCTGCTGGGCGATCGCGAGCTGCGCGCCGAGCTGCGCCGCGCGCCCTGTTCGCTGCCGGTCGCCGGTCCGGCTCGTTCATCCGTCCACCACGCGTTTCTGGGCGGCCTGCTGGAGCACACCGTCGCGGTGGCGCAGTTGGCGGTCGAGCTGTGTGCGGTGCACCCGCGCTTGGATCGCGACCTGCTGCTGTGTGCCGCGATCGTGCACGACCTCGGCAAGACGCGCGAGTATGCCTACGGCGCGGAGATCGTGCGCACCGAGGAGGGGCGCATGTTGGGTCACGTCGAGCTGGGACTGCGCATGATCGCCGCCCATATCCCTCCAAATCTGGCGGCCGGGCGGCGTCTTGCGCTGGAGCACTGCGTGCTCTCTCATCACGGCGACGGCGTCCAGCGTCCGGCCTCCGCGGAGGCGCTGGCGCTACAGCGCCTCAACGCGCTCGACGCGAGCGTGAAGGGCGCCTTCGAGCAGGGTCTCGGACGCTAGCCGCGCCGTGCGCGCACGCGGATGTGCCCCGGCCCGCTGTGACCGCGTGAACGTGTCGCTGTAAACCCTCCCCACGCCGGTCAAGTTGGGACTCGCGAATGCCGATTACCAAAGCGTGGGGGACCAATCCAGCTCAACCAGTGCGCCCGTCGGGGAGATCTCGTCGCTGCGCGCCGTCGAAGGCGATCCCGCGCCGTCCCATAGCCGGCCGATCCAGTCGCACGCGCTGACGCACGCGCTCGGCGATGGGCGCCCCGGACGGTTGATCGGCGACGTGGTCGTCGATCTCGGGTTCGCGACCCGCGAGAAGGTCGAGGAGGCCGTTGAGCTGGCGCGCGCCCAGCGCAAGCCCACCGGACAGGTGCTGGTGGAGCAGGGCATTCTGCGCCACGACCAGCTGGCGCGCGTGGTGGCCGACCGGTATGGCCTGGACTACATCGACCTGTCGGTGTATGAGCTGGACATGGGCGCGGTCAACCTGATCGATATGGAGGCGATTCGCCGCTATCAGGCGGTGCCGGTGGGATTCCTCGAAGACGGCACGCTGCTGCTGGCGATGGCTGACCCCACCAACGTGCTGACGGTCGACGACATTGCGATGTTGACCGGCCGGCGCGTGCGCTCGGCCTCCGCGTCGATTGAGGACCTCAACATCCTCATCACGCGCCTCTCGCGCGTGGAGCAGTCGGTCGAATCGTTCGTCGAGGACGAGGCTCAGCCCGAGGCCGAACTGGTCATGGACGAGGCCGACAAGGACGCGCCGGTGATCAAGCTCGTGCACTCGATCATCGCCGAGGCGATCGAGCAGGGCGCCTCTGACATCCACATCGACCCGGGCGAGGGCGACATGCGGGTGATGCTGCGCATCGACGGGGTGCTGTCCCAGACCGCGACGCTGAAGCGAGCGATGGCCGCGAACGTTATCTCGCGCGTGAAGATCATGTCCGAAATGGACATTTCCGAGCGCCGCGTCCCGCAGGATGGGCGCTTCGCGCTGACCGTCGCCGGGCGGCGCGTGGACGTGCGTGTTACGACCCTTCCGCTGGTCTATGGCGAGGGCGCCTACATGCGCATCCTCGACAAGGGCGCCACCGTGCGCGGGCTGGAGTCGCTGGGGATGCAGCGCACCGAGCAGGACCGCTTTGCCTACGCGATTGCGCGCCCCAACGGCGCGGTGCTCGTCACGGGTCCGACCGGCAGCGGCAAGTCCACAACGCTGTATGCGGCGCTGGGCGTGGTCAACGACGGCAGCCGCTCGATCCTCACGATCGAGGACCCGGTCGAGTCGCGGATCGCGGGCGTCAAGCAGATGCAGGTGGCGCCGAAGGCGGGTATGACGTTCGCGGGCGGGTTGCGCGCGATGCTGCGCGCCGACCCCGACGTGATCATGGTGGGTGAGATCCGCGACCGCGAAACCGCGCATATCGCGGTGGAGGCGGCGCTCACCGGCCACCTGGTGCTCTCGACATTGCACACCCGCGACGCCCCCAGCGCGCTGGGCCGCCTGATCGACATGGGCATCGAGCCGTTTTTGATCTCCTCGGCGATCGACTGCGTGGTCGCGCAGCGACTCGTGCGCACGCTCTGTC
>JBAWFB010000074.1:0-1971 GCA_049591495.1 Solirubrobacteraceae bacterium | reverse complement strand
GCCCCGCAACCAGCGTCCTCCGGCAAGACCGTCAGGCACCGCCTCAGCCGCGGAGGCGACCGCCAAATCAACGCAGCGATCTACACAATCGCGCTCTCCCGCTCAGTCCACCACGCTCCAAGCCGCGCATACATACAACGCAAGATCACCGAAGAAAAGACCAAACGAGAGGCCATGCGATCCCTCAAGCGACACCTCTCACGCCACCTCTACAACCAACTCGCCAACACACCCTTGACAACATAGAAGCATCCAACGAATCACACAGTCAGCGCACAGTGCTCGCACGGGTGTGCATCTGCGGATGAAAAGTCAAGGGCGCTGATCGAGTTGTTGCGCTGGATGTCGAGGCTAGATCGCTTCCGCGATGGCGATGAGGGGATGCTCTCCGATGGCGTCTGTCCTGTTTTCGGGGCCGCTCGGGCCTGCTGATTGGCGGCTCTCGGGGCGCAGCAATTGCACGGTCCCCGGAGGGGCCTGCATATAGTCTGTGCGGCTTTTTGCGGTGTCGGTGGGCGTGTCGCGGCGTAGCGGTGAGCGCCCGGTGGTGGGGTCGCGCTGGGTGCTTCGGGGTGCGATGATTGGTGGTGGTGCGGGTGACTGACGTAGCGAAGCGCAGGCGTCAGGGGCTTGTGGCCTGCCGCGCGGCTTTGCCCTTCGAGGGCCTGTTGGATGCGCGCCCCGGTGTCGCGCCCGCACCATCCTTCGGTGCTGTCGTGCGCCAGTCATCGACCAAGCGCCGATAGGCAAGCTCGGCCTGTTGTTGCAGTGCCTTCTCGGCTGCGCGCTGGCTGGGGGTCGGGCTGACGGACGGCCCGCCGTGGCGGCGCGGCAACGGCGGGGCGCCGGCGAGGAGCTCCAGGCGACGCGTCTTCTGGCGGGTCAGCGAGGGGCGCGCGAACGCGTAGTCCTGATCCTTGCTCAGCAGATGCCAGCAGAGCACGACGAGCTTGCGCGCGACAGCGACAGCGGCGATCTGCGCGCCGCGCCGCGCGCGGACGCGCTCCCCGAACGCGCGCAGCGGGCCGGGGCTTCGGATCGAGATCCACGCGGCCTCGACCAGCATCGAGCGGGCTTGCGGGTCACCGCGCTTTGAGATGTGGCCATAGCGCGCCGGCTCTGACCCGGACTGGCGAACCTTCGGGTCAAGGCCAAGATATGCCACGAGCTGGCCGGGGCTCTGAAAGCGCGTGATGTCCCCGATCGCGGCGATCACGGCCGCGGCGGTGCCGATGTCGACGCCGGGGATCGTCAAAAGCCGCTGGAACCCGGGAAGCGCGAGGGCCTGCTGGGCAATCCGCCGATCGAGCTCGGTGATCTCGCCGCCCAGGAAGTCGATGTGGCGCAGGCAGCTGCGGACGGTCTCGGCCTCCTCCTCGGGCAGTTCCTGCCCGGATAGCCACACCCGGCCCTGCTTGCCGAACAGATCACTGACTGGTGGACGGCCGAGCAGGCACCTGGCGAGCACCGCGTGCACCTCGTTCTTGACGCGTGTGCGTGCCCGCACGAGCCCCGCGCGGCGAGCAACTCGTCGACGCAGCGAACTCGTCGCCTCATTGGGCACCCACACCGCTTTGAGCATCCCTGCCGCGAGGAGCTTGGCGAGCATCGCCGCGTCGAAACGGTCGGACTTCACACGGGCGTGTGAGATCGCTCGCGTCTCGGCCGCATTGCACACCACGACCCGGCCGACGTCGCTCTCTTCCAGCAAGCGGGCGATCATCATCGCGCCGCAGCTGGCCTCCAACACCACCTGGTCGCTGCTGTTCAGCCCGCTGGCGAACTCTCGGATGGCCTCCGGGGTGCTCGCGATCCGCCCGACCCGCGAGACCCGGCCACCATCCTCGAGAACCGCGACCTCGCAGAAATCGAGGTGAACATCCAAACCAAACGTCCGCACCACAACCACCTTCCCTTCACCAATCGCTCATTTGAGATGGAAGGCACCGCGGGCAGCGACAACTACGGATA
>JBAWFB010000073.1:0-6295 GCA_049591495.1 Solirubrobacteraceae bacterium | reverse complement strand
CTCCACACCCAGCTCGCGCAGGCGCTCCACCGACCGGCGGCCGTGCTCGTCCTGGCCGAGTGCTGTGATCAGCACCGCCTTGCCCGCCAGCCGGGCCAGCTGCACGGCTGCCACCGCCCCGCCGCCGGCGGGCTCCTCGAAAGAGTCGTGCGCGTGTGTCACCTCGCCGGCGCGGGGCACATGGGGGACACGCGCGAACCGCACCCACTCCACATGGCCGACGACCGCCACCTTCGGCTGTCTGTTCTGCACGGTGCTCGGCGTCACTGCTCAGCGGCGGTTGCCCTGCGAGGGCGAGCTACCTGCGCCTGGCCGCCGCGTCAAGCGCAGGGTTCGTCCAACCCGCGTCTGTCGGGTTGACGGTCCTCCCGGGCGCCACGATCTCATCGATGCGGTCGAGCAGCGCCGTGTCGAGCTGCACATCCGCGGCGCCGAGCTGAGAGTCGAGCTGCTCGACCGTGCGCGGACCGATGATCGCCGCGGTCACAGCTGGATGGCGAATCACGAACGCCAGCGCCATGTGGATCAGCGAGATGCCCGCCTCCTCAGCCAGCTGTGCCAGCGCGTCGGCGGCCTCGAGCTTTTCCTGGTTGGCCGGGATCGAGAGGTCATAACGCTGGGGAATCATCGCCGCACGGCGCGAGGTCAGGTCATCGGACCCCTTGCGCCAGCGTCCCGACAGCCACCCACCGGCGAGCGGGCTCCACGGGATCGTGCCCATTCCAAATTCCTCACACGTGGGCAGCACGTCTGCCTCGATCCCGCGCGCCAAGATCGAGTACGGCGGCTGCTCGCAAACGAAGCGCTGGTGGCCGCGATCGCGCGCCACCCATTGCGCCTTGACGATCTGCGCCGCCGGGTAGGTCGAGGAGCCGATGTAGCGCACCTTGCCCTGCGCGACGAGATCCGACAGCGCGCCCAGCGTCTCGTCGTGATCGGTCCAAGGGTCCCAGCGGTGCACCTGATAGAGGTCGATCCAGTCGGTCTGCAAGCGCTTCAGCGACGCCTCCACCTCACGCATGATCCAACGCCGCGAGTTGCCTGCCTGGTTGGAGTCCTCGCCCATCGTGCCGTGGAGCTTCGTGGCCAGCACCACGTGCTCGCGCCGTCCCCCGCTGAGCGCCTTGCCCACGATTTCCTCGGACTCCCCGCGCGAGTACACGTCCGCGGTGTCGATGAAGTTGATGCCCGCATCCAGCGCACGGTGGACGATGCGAATGCTCGCGTCGTGGTCGGGCTCGCCCCACGCGCCGAACATCATCGCGCCGAGGCACAGCGGGCTGACATTCACGCCAGTACGTCCGAGGGTTCGCTGCTCCACGGCGCACACGTTATCGCTGTCTTGCCCTCATGCCGTCGTGCGCGTACCGCAGCCGCCGCGAGCGGGACCCTGGACTGGACAGTCCATGAGGGCGGTGAGGTGCACGGGCGATCAGCTGTCGATCGTCGACATGTTGGCGTAACGATCGCCGGCTGTCGCCCCCACGGGCATCGCCTCGTCGAGGCGATCGAGGTCCTCGGCGGAGAGCTCGATATCGGCGGCCGCGATGTTCTCCTCCAGATATGAGCGTCGCTTCGTTCCCGGGATCGGGACGATGTCCTCGCCACGACTGAGCACCCACGCCAGCGCCAGCTGTCCGGCCGTGACCTGCTTCTCCTGGGCGATCTGCTCGACGCGCGCCACCAGCTCGAGGTTGCGCTTGAAGTTCTCTCCCTGAAAGCGGGGGTGGTGGCGACGGAAGTCGTCCTCGGGCAGGTCCTCGGGGTTCTTGTAGCGACCGGAGAGAAAGCCGCGTCCCAACGGGCTGTAGGCGACAAAGCCGATCTCCAGCTCGCGCACGGTGGGCAGAATCTGCTGCTCAGGGTCGCGCGACCACAGCGAGTACTCGGTCTGCAACGCCGATATCGGGTGAACCGCGTGCGCTCGCCTGATCGTCTGCGGCGAGGCCTCCGAGAGGCCCAGATAGCGAACCTTGCCCTCGCTCACCAGTTCGGCCATGGCGCCCACCGTGTCCTCGATCGGCACGCTCTTGTCCACGCGGTGCTGGTAGTAGAGGTCGATGTGGTCGACACCCAGACGTGCCAATGACGCTTCGCAGGCGCCGCGCACGTACTCGGGCTTCCCGTTGATCCCCACCCAGCTGCCGTCCTCGCGGCGCTCGTTGCCGAACTTGGTGGCCAGCACCACCTGCTCGCGCCGGTCGGCAATCGCTCCTCCAACCAGCTTCTCGTTGGTGAAGGGCCCGTACATGTCGGCTGTGTCGAGAAACGTCACGCCGAGCTCGAGCGCGCGATGGATAGTGGCGATCGCCTCGTCTTCGTCGGAGCGCCCGTAGAACTCGGACATGCCCATGCATCCCAAGCCCTCGGCCGACACCTGCAGTCCCTGGCTTCCAAGTGCACGTGTCTTCATGTCTCTGCTCCTTCTCTGGATGGCTGTACACGCAGCATAGGCCGGTAGGATGCTTGCGTATTTCGTAGCACCGGAAGTGAGCTATCAAAGTGAACGCCGCCGCCATTCCCGCCGTGCAGCGTCCTGTCGCGACTCGTCGCGTGGGAGTCATTTTCAGCGGCCTGATGCTCGTGATGCTGTTGGCGGCGCTCGACTCGACGATCGTCGCGACTGCGCTACCGACGATCGTCGGGGATCTCGGCGGTCTGGAGCGACTGTCGTGGGTGACCAGCGCCTATCTGCTCGGGCAGACCGCGGTGACGCCGCTGTACGGCAAGCTGGGCGACCAGCTGGGACGCAAGCGTGTGCTGCAGAGCGCGGTGGTGCTGTTCCTGATCGGCTCAGGGTTGTGCGGTCTTGCCCAGTCGATGACCGAGCTGATCGCGTTTCGTGCCCTACAGGGACTGGGCGCCGGCGGGCTGATCGTGCTCGTGCAGGCGAGTGTGGGGGACATCGTCTCCCCGCGCGAGCGCGGCCGCTATCAAGGGCTCTTCGGGGCGGTGTTCGGTCTTGCGAGCGTCGCCGGGCCGCTGCTTGGGGGTGTGATCGTCGAGCACTTGTCGTGGCGGTGGATCTTCTATGTGAACCTGCCGGTTGGCTTGATCGCGCTGGCCGTGATCGCGACCACGCTGCCGGCGGCAAGCGTGCGCAGCCGCCCGGCAATCGACTATCTCGGCGCCGGAGTGCTGGCTAGCGCGCTGAGCGCGGTCGTGTTGGTTGCCAGTCTCGGTGGCACAACGTGGGCGTGGGGCTCGCCGGTGACGGTGCTGGTTGGCGTGACGGGAGTGCTGCTGTTCGGAGTGTTCCTTGCTGTGGAGCGGCGCGCGCGTGAGCCGGTCCTGCCGATCTCGGTCCTGCGCGACGAGGTGTTCCGGATCGCCGGGCTGCTTTCGCTGATCGTCGGCTTCGCGCTGTTCGGGTCGGTGACGTTCCTGCCGCTGTTCTTTCAAACCGTGTTCGGCTCGAGCCCAACCGGCGCGGGTTTGCGGCTGGTGCCGCTGATGGGCGGGCTGGTCTTCACCTCGGTTCTCTCGGGCCGCGTGATCTCGCGCACTGGGCGCTACAGGCTGTTCCCGATCGCGGGCACGGCCGTGATGACACTGGGGCTGTTCCTGCTTTCGCGTCTGAAGGTGGACACGAGCTCGGCCGCCGCCGACGTGTACCTGCTCGTGCTGGGGCTCGGCCTGGGGATGGTGATGCAGGTGTTGGTGCTCGCCGTGCAGAACGCGATGGACTATTCGGTGTTGGGTGCGGCCACATCGGGTGTGACGCTGGCACGCGGTATCGGCGGCTCGATCGGCGCCGCGGTGTTCGGGACGATCTTCTCCACCCGTTTGCGCAACGAGCTTCACGACGTGCTCAGCGGCCCGTTCGCGGCTCAGGTGGCGGGCGGCGCGCGTCTCACCGGCGCGCAGGTGGCGAGCATGCCGGCGGCCGCCAAGCTCGCCTATCAGAGCGCGTATGCGAACGCGCTGCGACCGGTGTTCCTCGTTGCCGCGGGAGTGGGCGCGGTGGGATTCCTGTTGAGTTTGCGCCTGCGTGAGCAACCGCTGCGCGCAACAGCCGCGACGAGCCAGGGGCTCGACGACGCGCTCGCCGCCCCCAAGAGCCCGAGCTCGCTCGCCGAGCTCGACCGCGCGCTCGGGGTGCTCGTCAGCCGCGACGCGCGGCTCGCGTTCAACGAACGCGTTGGCGCTCGCGCGAGCGTCGATCTCAGCCCGGAGGCGGTCTGGGCGCTCGCCCGTTTCGGCAGCTACGGGATCGACGGCACACGCGCGATGGCGCGCGAGCGCGATATCGAAGACGAGCGCATCCTCACGGTGGAGCGCGAGCTGCGCGATCACGGACTGATCGCCGAGGACGGCGGCGACGCGCGACTGACCGCGGCGGGTCTGGCCGTCTCAGACCAGGTGTTGAGCGCGCGTCGCGATGAGCTGCACGCGGTGCTCGCCGACCAGCACACGCAGCGGGTCCCCGAGGTCCAGCAGCTGCTCGAGCGTTTGTGCGTGGAGCTGGCCGGCCAGCAGCCCTAAACAAGGTCGGACCGTCGCGGGCGGGGTCACGCGTCGGTGAAGCGGTGCGTCTCGCCGGTCATCTCGCGACGCAACTGGTGCACGCGGCGCAGCTCCCTCACGTCGTCGTCGACGGCCGGCCTGCTGCTCGGCTCCTCGGTGCCCAGCAGCTCTGGCTCCAGGCGATGGCGGACCAGCTCTCCGGCCAGCGCGTCCACTCGTTGCGCGGCGGCGCCCGGGCGTGAGCTGACCACGCGCTCCAGGCGCTGCCCGCGAAACAGCAGTCCCACGCCGTCGTCCGCGGCCCACCCTGCGGGCAATGTTCCCGCGCGCACGCTCGACAGCCACACCGGCAGCCGCTCGGGCTCCCCGTCGGCATGCACGGTGAGCGATCCCATCAACAGGCCGAGCCCGGCGAATGGCTCGGGGGTGCCGCTTGAGCAGGTGATCCCACCCTCAAACCAGCACATCGCGCCGGCGCTGATCCCGGCGAGCACGGTGCCGCGCCGCCACGCACCGCTCAGCAGATCGTCGAGGCCGTGCGCGCGCCACAGCGCCAGCAGGTTGCGCATCGAGCCACCCCCGACGTACACGATGTCCTGTTCGTGCACCAGCTCCTCAAGCGAACCTTCGAGGTCGCCCAGGCGAAACAGCGACAGGTGCTCAGGCACGCATTCACGCCCACCAAATCTCGCGTAAAACGCGTTGATCTGGGTCGTGGTGTCACCCGAGGCGGTGGGCAGGAACAGGATGCGTGGTTCGCTCGCAGGGGCGAGCGAAAGCACGAAATCGTCCAGCAGCGGGTTGGTGGGCTCCATCGTGAAGCCACCCCCGCCCATCGCGAAGATCGTGCGCTGCTCGGCCGGGGTGGATACCGGCCGCTGCTCGGCTGGCACAGACGCTGGTTGCTCGTCTCCCTGCTCGGGTGCCGTGGGGCTCACGCCGCCGCGACCGCGCGGGTGACGGCCTCACTGGAGCCGGAACTGGAACCGGCGATGCGCCCGCCGCCGCCGAGGTATGAGACCTCAAGCGCCCTCTCCACCACCGTCTCGCCGACGCGCTCGACGTAATAGGCGCCGCCGTTTGGGCGAGAGCTCACAACGTGCTCCAGCTGGGTGCCGCAGAAGTGCAGCGCCACCCCGTCATCGGCAGCGTAGCCCGGGCGCATCCCTTCGCCCACCAGGAGGTGGTACTCCGCGCGCCTGGCGGGCTCGGCATCGTAGTGGACACAGTTCGAGTATGGCAACAGTCCGAGTCCCCGCACACGCCTTGGTGGCCCGTGAAAGGCGCTCAAAGCCTCCTCGAACCAGCACAGCGACCCGGCGGAGGGTCCGCACAGAACAATGCCCGCGCGCCACGCCTCGCGCAGGATCCGATCGAGACCGTGCGCGCTCCACACTCCGAGCATGCTCACCATGTTGCCGCCACCGACGTAGATCAGGTCCTGGCGCAGCAGGTGCGAAGCGAGGTCCTCCTCGACGCCCTGTCCGCCCTGGTCGCGGCGAAACAGCGATATGTGACTGGCCTCACAATCGGTGGAGAAGCGCCGGTAGAAGCGCACCACGTAGTGGTCGGCGTCGCCGGAGGCGGTCGGCAGAAAGCAAATGCGCGGACGCCGGGCGCCGGTCAGCGACAGCACATAATCGTCAAGCGCGGAGCCATCTTTCTCCATCGAGAAGCCACCGCCTCCAAGGGCCACAATCTGGGGGATTCGGGGTCGCATAGCTGGCGGTCTCGCTTGGCACGAAATGCAGTGTGAGCGCTCAGTTTGCCGGCATCTACGCACGTGACGTATGGACTCGCGCACAAGATCCAGCGGCCGGTTCTCGAC
>JBAWFB010000072.1:0-5123 GCA_049591495.1 Solirubrobacteraceae bacterium | reverse complement strand
CTCGGCGAGGAGGTCGACGCGATGGTTCTCACCAAGGAGGACCAGGACGGTCGCCTGATCATGTCCAAGAAGCGGGCCCGCTTCGAGAAGGCGTGGCGTCGCATCGAGGCCGCCGCCGAGTCCGGCGAGCCGGTCATCGGCTCGGTCATCGAGGTCGTCAAGGGCGGGTTGATCATCGACCTCGGGGTGCGCGGCTTCCTGCCGGCATCGTTGGTCGACATCCGCCGTGTGCCAAACCTCGACGAGTATCTCGGCACCCAGATCGAGACGAAGGTGATCGAGCTGAACCGCTCGCGCAACAACGTGGTGCTCTCGCGCCGCGCGGTGCTCGAGGAGGAGCGCAAGGAGGTGCGCCAGCAGATCCTCGACCGCCTGCAGCCAGGTCTCGTCGTGGAGGGTCAGATCTCCAACATCGTCGACTTCGGCGCATTCGTCGACCTCGATGGGATCGACGGCCTGATCCACATCTCCGAGCTGTCGTGGTCGCACGTCAACCATCCGAGCGAGATCCTCAACATCGGCGACACCGTACAGGTGAAGGTGCTCGACATCGACCGCGATCGTCAGCGCATCTCGCTGGGTCTCAAGCAGACCCAGGAAGATCCGTGGCAGCGGATCGTGGACACCTACAACGTCAACGACGAGCTTGCGGGCAAGGTCACGAAGGTGGTCACGTTCGGCGCGTTCGTCGAGGTGCTCGACGGCGTGGAGGGGCTCGTGCACATCTCAGAGCTCGCCGGCCATCACGTCGAGAGTCCGCGTGAGATCGTGCATCCGGGCGATGAGATCCGGGTGAAGATCCTCGAGATCGACTCCGAGCGCAGGCGTCTGTCGCTGTCGGCGAAGCGGGTCGAGGATCAGATCCTGCCGTTGCCGCGAGCCGAGTCGGCGGTCGCCGATCCGGTCGAGCAGGCCGGCGAGGAGGACTCGCTCGAGCAGGCCGCGGAGCCGAGCGCGGATGAGGCGCCTGCGGCGCAGGCGGTTGAGCAGCCGCTCGCCGAGGTCGCCGTGGAGGAGCCCCCTGCGGAGGAGCCAGCTGCTGAGGAGCTTCCTGCCGAGCAGTCGGTGGCTGAGGTTGCTGTCGAGGAGCCCGTTGCTGTCGAGGAGCCCGTTGCTGTCGAGGAGCCTGTTGCTGTGGAGACGCCTGTCCAGGAGGAGCCTCCGGTGGAGGATCCTGTCGCCGAGGTGGCTGTCGCAGAGGAGTCTGCGGTGGAGCAGCCGGCCAGTGTGGAGGAGCCCTCTGGCGAGCCTGAGCAGTCTGCTGCCGAGCAGTCGTCTGCTTCCGAGCAGCCGGTCGCTTCCGAGACAGAGCAGCCGGCGGACGAGCAGCCCGCCGTCGAGCAACCACAAGACTGACGGCGTGTGCCGGTGCAGCCGGTGGCGCCGTTCGTTGGGCTGACCGGTGGGATGGGGGCTGGCAAGTCGACTGCCCTGAAAACGCTTGAAGAGCTCGGAGCGCAGGGGCTCTCGACCGACGCGGTGGTGCACGAGCTGTACGGCGACCCTCGGGTGAGGGACGCCGTCGTGGACCGCTGGGGCCCGACGGTGGCTCCCGATGGCGTGGTCGATCGGGCCGCGGTGGCCGCCAAGGCGTTCGCGGGTGGCGAGCAGGATCGTGGGTGGCTGGAGGGGCTTTTGTGGCCGCTGGTCGGTGTGCGTATCGCCGCGTGGATGGAGAGCGTGCGCGCGCTGCGCCCAGCGCCCAGGGCCGCGGTGGTCGAGGTGCCGCTGCTGTTCGAGGCCGGCATGGAGCGTGGTTTTGACGCCACGATCGCTGTGATCGTGGCGGAGGACACGCGCAGGCAGCGCACGGCGGGACGCGGACACGCGCTGGCCGACGAGCGCGCGGCGCGCCAGCTCTCACAGGCCGAGAAGGCCCGGCGCGCAACGTTTGTGGTGCACAACGACGGGACCGAAGCCGACTTGCGGCGCGAGCTGGCCGACGTCCTTGCCAAGCTGTCGGGATGAGCGTGCAACGGTCTCGAACGGCCCCCCGCGGCCGCAGCGGACGCACCGTCTATCTCTCAAACCGGCGCTCGCGCCATATAGGCAAGCCCGCCGGCTCAGGATCCTCCACCAGGCACGCCCGCCGGCTGGCGCGAACGCTGGCCGTGTTCGCGCTCGTGGTGGTGCTGGCGGTGGTGGTCGTCTCGCGCGTTCACTATGCGCTGCCGGGCAGCGGGCTGCCGCTGACCGATGCGTCGGTGATTCGCGAACAGGCGGCGGAAAAGCACCTCGACCCGGCGTTGATCGCGGCGGTGATCTACGCCGAGACGAAGTTCGAACCTCGCACCTCCTCCGCGGGGGCGTTGGGGCTCATGCAGCTGTTGCCGACGACGGCCGAATACATCGCTCATCTCTCCGGCGGCGTGCGCTTTACGACCGGCGATCTGGCCACGCCGAAGATCAACGTGGCTTACGGCAGCTGGTATTTGCGCTACCTGCTGGATCACTACGAAGGCAACGAGATGGAGGCGGTGGCCGCCTACAACGGTGGACTGGCCAACGTCGACGCGTGGGTGGCGAAGGCGCGCGCCGAAGGCGGCACGCTGACGATCGCCGACATCCCGTTCCCAGAGACACAGGCGTATGTCGAACGAGTGCTGCGGGCCCAAGCGGAATACCGCTCCAAGTATCCCCGCCAGCTCGGGCTAACGTAGGAGGCCCGTGCCAGAGTTCAAGCTAGATTCGGCTTTCACGCCGACAGCCGACCAGCCGAAGGCGATCGCCGCCCTCGCCGAGGGCGTGCGTGCCGACGAGCGCTTCCAGACGCTGCTGGGGGCGACCGGCACCGGTAAGACGATGACGATGGCGGCGCTGATCGCCGAGGTGCAGAAGCCGGCGCTGGTGATCGCGCACAACAAGACGCTGGCGGCGCAGCTGTGCAACGAGTTCCGCACGTTCTTTCCCGAGAACGCGGTCGAGTATTTCGTGTCCTACTACGACTACTACCAGCCCGAGGCGTATGTGCCGAGCCGCGATCTGTACATCGAGAAGGACTCGGCGATCAACCAGGAGGTCGACCGCCTGCGCCACGCCGCCACCGCCGCGGTGTTCGCGCGCCGCGACGTGATCGTGGTGGCGTCGGTGTCGTGCATCTACGGGCTGGGCTCGCCGGAGACCTATGAGATGAACATGCAGATCCTGCGCCGGGGCGAGGAGATCGACCGCGAGAAACTGCTGCGCAAGCTGGTGTCGATCCAGTACACACGCAACGACACGGTGCTCGCGCGCGGCAGCTTCCGCGTGAAGGGCGAGACGCTGGAGGTGTTTCCGGCGTACGCTGAGACGGCCTTCCGGGCGACGCTGTTCGGCGACGAAGTCGAGCGTCTGCAGCACTTCGACCCGCTCACCGGCGAGCTGATCGCCGATGACCTGGAGCACGTGGCGATCTGGCCGGCCACTCACTACAACGTCAAGGAGGGCACGATCGAGGACGGCGTGGCGGAGATCGGGCGGGAGTTGAACGAGCGCTGCGAGCAACTGGAGGCCGACGGCAAGCAGCTGGAGTCCCACCGCCTGCGTCAGCGCACCCAGTACGACATGGAGATGCTGCGCGAGATGGGCTTCTGCTCGGGGATCGAGAACTATTCGCGCATCCTCGACGGACGCAAGCCGGGAGAGCGGCCGTATTGCCTGATCGACTACTTCCCCGAGGATTTCCTGTGCTTGATCGACGAGTCCCACCAGACCGTGCCACAGATCGGCGGGATGTTCGAGGGCGACCGCTCGCGCAAGAGCACGCTGGTGGACTACGGCTTCAGGCTGCCGAGCGCGATGGACAACCGTCCGCAGACGTTCGACGAGTTCCTATCGATCACCCCGCAGCTCGTGTTCGTGTCGGCCACGCCGGGCGAATACGAGCGCACGCGCTCGCAGCGGATCGTGGAGCAGATCGTGAGGCCCACGGGGATCGTGGACCCCGCGGTGGAGGTGCGCGAGACACGCAACCAGATCGACGATCTGATGAACGAGATCCGCAAGCGCGTGGACGTGAACGAGCGGGTGCTGGTGACCACGCTGACCAAGAAGATGAGCGAGGACCTCTCGCAGTACCTGATCGAGATGGGCTTCAAGGTGCGCTACCTGCACTCGGAGATCGACACGCTGGAGCGCATCCAGATAATCCGCGACCTGCGCCTCGGCGAGTACGACGTGCTGGTCGGCGTGAACCTGCTGCGCGAGGGTCTCGACCTGCCGGAGGTGTCGCTGGTGGCGATCCTCGACGCCGACAAGGAGGGCTTCCTGCGCGGGGAGACCTCGCTGATCCAGACGATCGGCAGGGCGGCGCGCAACGTGGAGGGCACGGTGCTGATGTATGCCGACAAGCAGACCAAGGCGATGAAGGCCGCGATCGAGGAGACCGACCGTAGGCGCGAGATCCAGCTGGCCTACAACGTGCAGCACGGCATCACCGCGTCGAGCATCGTGAAGGGGATCTCCGACATCGCCGAGTTCCTGCAGGGCGAGTCGAAGGTGCCGAAGGGTCGGCGACGCAAGAACGCCACCAGGGCGAAGGCTAAAGAGATGCCGCAGCATGAGCTGGAGCGGATGGTGGTGGAGCTGGAGGAGGAGATGATCGCCGCCGCGGACGATCTGCGCTTCGAGTACGCCGCGCAGCTGCGGGACGAGATCAGGGAGCTGCGGCGCGAGCTGCGCGACGTTCACGCCTCGGAGGCCCCGGTCGAGGATGTCCTGGGCGACGGGGCTCCGGGCGACGAAGCTCAAGCCGGCAAGGCGCCGGCAAGCGAGGCCGCCGCCGAGGAGGTCGCGTGAGAGTCTGCTCGGCAGGCCCGAGCGCCCCAGCCGCACATCCCCACCGGAGCAGGCCCTAAGATGAGCGTTGTGGAATTGGACCGTCAGGGGATCGAGCGACGCGACTTCCCGATCGCGCGTCGCGGCTATGACCCGGCGACCGTCGACGCCCATCTGCGCGCGCTGTCGGCCGAGGTCGAAGAGCTCCGCCGAGAGCTCGAGGGCAGCGGACGCGAATCGCTCGCAACGGTAGCTGGCACCCAGGTGCAGGGGATCCTCGAGGCGGCGCAGGCGACGGCGGAGACGATCCAGAGCGAGGCGGCGCAGGATGCGCAGCGTGTGCGTGCCGCGGCCGATGCGGACGCGCG
>JBAWFB010000071.1:0-20847 GCA_049591495.1 Solirubrobacteraceae bacterium | reverse complement strand
TCGCGAGCCACCACCAGCGTGCCGGTTCGACGCAACCCCACACAGGTCCCGCTCGCGCGCTCAAGCTCCGCGGCAAACCCGGGCCACATGGCCGCCGAGCGCAGCCCCAGCTCCAGCACACGGCGGCCCGCCTCGCCAAACTCGACCTCGGCCACCGGTGCCAGCATCCCGGCCGCCACGTGCGTGGTGCCGGCACCCATCCTTCCACGCTCCAACACCGCCACCGACATGCCCTCGGCGCGTGCGCGCCACGCCACCGAGAGGCCCACGATCCCGCCCCCCACAATCGCCAGATCGACCGTTGAGCTGTTGTGGGCACCCATCGCTTTGATGCTAGACGCCGCCGGGCGAGAGCTCTCATTGGAGGGCTCGGCCGAGGGGAGGTGACGGGCGCGGCGCGCACAGGTGTCAGACTGCCCTCGATGGCCCACCTGCGGCCCGTGCCCGATCCCAATGGAGAGCAGCGTCGCGCGCGCCTGGCCGCCGCGCGCCTGTACCTCGTGTGCGATTGCATGCCCGGCGACCGCGACCTCAGCGATTTCCTGGCGGCGGCGATCTCCGGAGGAGTCGACGTCGTGCAGTTGCGCGAGAAGAAACTCGAGGACGAGTTCCTCACCGAAGCCGCCAGCGTCGCGGCCGACGCGTGCGATGCGCACGGCGCGTTGTTCATCCTCAACGACCGCCCCGACATCGCCGCCGCGGTGCGCGCCGACGGCGTCCACATCGGCCAGTCCGACATGCCGGTGGCTCGGGCGCGCGAGATCGTCGGCCCCGACCTGCTGCTCGGACTGTCCACCCACGCCCCCAGCGAGATCGACGCCGCGGTGCGCACGACGTCAGATGGCAGCCCCTATGTCGACTACATCGGCGTGGGACCCGTGCACGCCACCCCCACCAAGCTCGGGCGCCCGCCGGTCGGTCCCGAGCTCGTCAGCTACGCCTCCGCTCACGCCCACGTGCCGTTCTTCGCGATCGGTGGGATCGACGCCACCAACGTCGTCACCGTGCTCGACGCGGGCGCCGGGCGCGTGTGCGTGCTGCGCGCGATCTGCGACGCCCGCGACCCCGAGCGCGCCGCGCTCACGCTGCGCGGCGCGTTGGAGCTGCGACCGCTGTGGAACGGCGATGGCGGACACTAGCGTCAATCTGCAGCCGCTCGGGGACAACGAGCGACCTGTGGCACTGCGGGTCGCCGTCGCCGTGGCGTTGGCGTTGGCGCTTGGGGTGTGCGCGAGCGTGGCCACAGTCCACGATCTGTCCCGCCACGGCGGCTCGCTGCCCGGCGGGATCTTTCTCGCGGTCGTCCTGCTGGCGCTCGCGTCGGGCATGTACCGGCGGCGCTACTGGGCGGTGCTCGGCTTCGAGGCGCTGCTCGCCTTCCAGATCATCGTCACGTCGCTCGCGCTCGTGGTCGCCGAGACGTGGCTCGCGGCGGGATTGTGCGCGCTCAGCGTCGGGCTCGCCGGCTGGCTGTTCTGGAAGCTGGTGCGCGTTATGGGACGTATTCAGGCGGGCGAGCGATTGCCGGAGCTAGGGCTGAGTGAAACAGATCACGCAGCGCGATAGGTCTGCCGTACTCACGAGCGGTCGTGCGATAGGCTCGCGCCGGTATGACTGAGTCCTCCTACGACACGATCGTGATCGGCTCCGGTCCCGGCGGCTACGTCGCCGCGATCCGCGCCGCCCAGCTCGGCAAGAAGACCGCTGTCGTGGAGAAGGACAAGGTCGGCGGACGCTGCCTCAACTACGCCTGCATCCCCGCCAAGGCGGTGCTGCGCTCGGCCGACCTGCTCACAGAGATCCGCGAGGCCGGCGACTACGGGCTGAACGTCGGCGGCGTGGAAGTCGACTACACGGCCGTGCAGGGCCGTCGCGAGAAGGTGGTCGCAACGCTCGTCGGCGGCGTGGGTGGCCTGCTCAAGAAGAACTCGATCGACTTGATTGAGGGCGAGGCCATACTGGCCCGCCTGCCCTCCGCCGGGGGGGGTGCCGCCGACGCAGGCAACGGCACCTCCAGCGACGGCAGCTCCAGCGGCGCCATCCCCGTGCAGATCGGGGAGCAAACACTCCTGGCCAGCACCGTCATCCTCGCCACCGGCTCCGTCAAGCGCTCGATTCCGGGCGTCGAGTTCGGTGGGCGCGTGATCGGCACCGAGGAGGCGTGGGCGCTGAGCGAGCTGCCGGGCCGCCTGGCGGTCGTCGGGGCCGGAGCCTCCGGGGCGGAGATCGCCTCCGGCTTCGCGCGCCTGGGCAGCGAGGTGCTGCTGTTCGAGATGCTCGACCGCGTGCTACCCACCGAGGACGCCGACATCTCACGCCTGGCCGAACGCGGCTTGAAGCGCCAGGGGATCGGTATCCACACCAGCACACCGATCGAGCAGGTCACCTCCACCGGCAACAGCGTCAGCTTCACCTACGGTGGCGAGTCCGCCGAGGTCGACTATCTCGTGATCGCCGCCGGCCGCGGTCCGGACGTGGACGCGCTCGGGTTGAAGGACGCGGGCGTCGAGCTGGATGAGCACGGTCTCGTGCGCGTCGATGGCGCCCAGCGCACCACAGCACCCGGCATCTACGCGATCGGCGATCTCGTGCACGGTCCCGCGCTGGCCCACAAGGCATCCGATGAGGGCATCATCGCCGCCGAGGACACCGCCGGTCTGCCAACCCACCCGCTCTCCTACGTCGACATCCCGCGCGCCACCTTCTGCACCCCCAACGTCGGCTCGTTCGGCCTCACCGAGGAGCAGGCACGCGAGCAGGGCTATGACGTGATCGTCGGCAAGGTCCCCTACGGCGCCGTCGGGGGCGGCACCGTCTACGGCGACCGCACCGGCCTTGTAAAGCTCGTCGGAGAGTCCAAGTACGGGGAGCTGCTCGGCGGGCACATCGTCGGCTCACGCGCCACCGAGCTGATCCAGGAGCTCGTCAATGTGCGCGCCCTGGAGGGCGGCTTCGCCGAGGTGGCCCGCACCGTCCACGGGCATCCCACGCTCTCAGAGGCGGTCATGGAGGCGGGACGCGCCGCTGACGGCTGGCTGATCCACGGCTGAGCACTGATGGGTCAGGGGGGCGGCGGTGCCTCCAAACCGCATGCATAACACTTTACAAAATGAAGTGTTATGCAGTTCGAAAAGCAACCCACAGGCCCAAGAGCACTTTTAACGGCCCATAACACTGCATAAAATGAAGTGTTATGCATCGCGAAAGTAGTGCATAGCCGGCACCCGGACCACCGATTTTTTCTCGTCCCCGATCTCCTCCGACCGCAGGTGTCCTGCGCAGACGAGCATGGACAACTAACCTCGAGACGATGCCCGAGCCGGACGCCGCCTTCTACTTCGACCTGGCCAGCCCGCACGCATACCTTGCGGCCGAGCGGATCTTGCACACGATGCCCGTCGCCTGCGAGTGGCAGCCGGTGCTGGCGCAGGAAATTACCGGCGCGGAGCGCTTCGAGGCGTTTCGCTATCGCGACGACGAAGAGATCTTCCGCCTGGAGGTCGAGCGCCGCGCCGCCGAGCTCGGCCTACAGGAGCTACGCTGGCCCAACCCCTTCCCGTTCGACAGCGCGCTCGCAATGCGCGCCGCCACTTACGCGAAGTCGATCGGACGGATCGTGGCCTTTGCGCAGGCCGCCTTTCGCCAAGCGTTCGCCGGCGGACACAGCCTGCACGAGCCGGACCGCGTGCTGATCGCGGCGGCCGCCTGCGAGATGCACCCCTCCGCCGTCCTGAAGGGCGCGGAGCTTCGCTCCGTGCGCGAGGGGCTATCAGCGGCCACCGCCACGGCCGTCGCGCTTGGCGTGAACGACGTGCCCGCAGTGCGCGTGGGGACACGGGTGTTCCACGGTGAGCGCTCGCTGGAGCAGGCAGCCGCCCATGCGCTGGACAGCCCACCAACGGATAGCGCCCCAACGACCACCACACCCGAGGTCTCGCTATGAAGGCAGGGCGCCACTTCCGCCTGATAGTGCGTCGCGGTGGATTGGCTCCCGCGTTCCTCGCGAGCCCCGATCGGGTGGACCACATCGAGGTGGTGGAGATCGACGGCGGCGAGGTCGTCTTCTTCTGGGACTGCCCGCCCGCCACCGCCTCACGCCGCGCGCGCGAACTGCGCGAGGACCTGGGGCGCATGGATCGCGAGGACTTCCTCGCCCGCTGGAGTACCGTGGAAGATTGATGGCGCTCCCTTCGATTGCAGCCGCTCGCGTCCACCAGGCAGGAGGCTGATGGACGCGCCCCTCCCCGAGCCCGGCACGGCGCGCGAGTGGCTCGCCGCGATGGTGCTGATCCGTCGCTTCGAGGAGCGGGCGGGCGAGATGTACGCCCGCGCGAAGATCGGTGGCTTTCTGCATCTCTCGATCGGCGAGGAGGCGACGATCGTCGGCAGCGCGCGAGCATTGCGCGACGAGGACTACCTCGTCTCCACCTACCGCTCTCACGGTGACGCGCTCGCGCGTGGGACGCCCCCCGAGCGCGTGATGGCCGAGCTGTTCGGGCGGGTCGACGGCTGCTGCAAAGGGCACGGCGGATCGATGCACATGTTCGACGCCGAGCGGCGCTTCATGGGTGGCTACGGGATCGTCGGCGGCAACCTCCCGATCGCCGCCGGGATCGCGCTGGCTTGCCAGCAACGCGGCGGGGACGAGGTGACGCTGTGCACTTTTGGCGACGGCGCCTCCAACCAGGGCACGTTCGGGGAGACGCTCAACCTCGCCGCGCTGTGGCGACTGCCGGTTGTGTTCATGGTGGTCAACAACCAGTTCGGGATGGGCACCTCGTTGAGCCGCCACTCCGCCGTGACCGACCTGCAGCGCAAGGGTGAGTCGCTCGGCGTCCCCGGCGTGCGCTGCGACGGGATGGACATTCTCGACACCCACGCGGTGCTCTCCGACGCGCTAGCGCGGGTACGCGAAGAGCGCCGGCCGCTGCTGGTGGAGGCTGTCACCTACCGCTTCCGCGGCCACTCGATGGCCGATCCAGAGGACTACCGCACCAAGGAGGAGGTCGCCGAGTGGCGCGAGCGCGACCCGATCCCCGCGTTCGGTGCGCTGCTTGAACGCGAAGGTATAGTCACCGCCGAGCAGCGCGAGCAGATCGACCGCGAGGCCGTGCAACAGGTGGACAAGGCTGTGGAGTTCGCCGAGGGCTCGCCGTTCCCCGCGCCCGACACGCTCTACGACGACGTGTACGTGCTCGACGAGCGGGTCCACGGCCACTACTACGGCCGTCTGGATGGTGGGCACACCCACGAGAATTGGGGCAGTCTCTCCCCGGCGGAGCGAACAGCGTGATGCGGCGATGACCGAGATGCGCTACCGCGACGCGCTCAAACTCGCGTTGCGCGAGGAGATGCTGCGCGAGGAGAGCGTGGTGCTGCTCGGCGAGGACATCGGCGTGTTCGGCGGCGCGTTCAAGGTCACCTCCGGGCTGCTGGAGGAGTTCGGGGAGCGCCGCGTGCGCGACACCCCGATCTCCGAGAACACGATCGTGGGGATGGGCGTCGGCGCCGCGATGGTCGGCCTGCGCCCCGTTGTCGAGCTGATGACCGTCAACTTCGCGCTGCTGGCGTTCGACCAGATCGTCAACCACGCTGCCCACATCCACTACATGTTCGGCGGCCAGGCACGCGTGCCACTGGTCGTGCGGATGCCACAGGGAGCGGGCCACCAGCTCGGCCCCACCCACTCCCACAGCCTGGAGGCGATGTTCCTGCACGTGCCCGGACTGCTCGTCGCGGTCCCCTCCACCGCCGCCGACGCACGCGGCCTGCTGAAGACAGCGATTCGCGACGAGAACCCGGTGATCTTCATCGAGCACGAGTCGCTCTACGGGGTGCGTGGCGAGGTGGACGAGGAGGACCAGCGGCCGCTGCCCTTCGGGCGGGCGCGCATAGCGCGCGAGGGCGCCGACGTGACAATCGTGGGCGTCTCGCGGATGGCGATCACCGCCGAGCGCGCCGCCGAGCAGCTCGCCGCCGAGCACGGGGTGCAGGCGGAAGTGATCGATCCGCGCACGCTGCGCCCGCTCGACCTCGACACGATCCTCGAGTCGGTCGCGAAGACGAACCGCTGCGTCGTCGTGGAGGAGGGCTGGCCGCATGGGGGCGTCGCCGCCAACCTCGCGGCGCTGATCGGCGAACAGGCCTTCGACGACCTCGACGCGCCCGTAGTGCGCGTCAGCGGTGCCGACGTGCCGATGCCCTACTCCAAGCCGCTCGAGCAGATCGCCTATCCGCACGAGCCCCACATCGTGCGCGCTGCACTGAGTGTGCTCGGACGCGACCTCGCAAGCGTCCCCGTTGCAGCAGCCGGCACACCCGCGCCGCCAACCACCGCCGCCACACGCGACGGCGAGCGCGAGGCCGGCCTGGACGCTCCCGGGGCCGTTCAGGACGCGATGCAGCAGACCGGCCTTGAGACCGAGATCAGAGAGGCCAGCAGATGAGCGACATCGTGATGCCGCGCCTGTCGGACACGATGGAGGAGGGCACCGTGCTGCGCTGGCTCAAGCACAACGGTGAGCACGTGCGCCGCGGCGAGGAGCTGGTCGAGATCGAGACCGACAAGGCCGCGATGACCTACGAGTCAGACCAGGACGGGGTGCTGCACACGGTCGCGGGCGAGGGCGACACGCTGGCCGTGGGGGAGACGATCGCGCGGATCGGGGACACGGATGCAAACGAGGTACCCACTGGGATCGGGGAGACGGATGCGGACGAGGTGCCCGCTGCGCAGCCGGTCCTCGTCAAGGAGACGCGGCCTGCCATTGCGGACGCCCCGCCGCCACCCAATCACCACGACGCTGAGCGCGTCAAGGCGTCGCCTCTGGCTCGACGGATCGCGCATGAGACGGGAGTCGAGCTGCAGACCCTCACAGGCAGCGGTCCCGGCGGGCGCATCGTGAAGGCTGACGTGCAGGCGGCCGTTGGAGCAGAGGCTTCCGCTCCAACGGAGCCCGAGACAGCTATCCCGCCCGTTGCGCAGGTAGTGGAAGAGCTCGCGAGCGCGAAGGGAGAGACAAAGATCGTCGAGCTGTCACGCACACAGCGCACGATCGCGCGGCGGATGGCGGAGTCGAAGGCGACGATCCCCGACTTCACGTTGACCGCAGACATCGACATGGAGCGCTGCGTAAAGCTGCGCGCCGAGCTGAAGGGGCTGTCGCAGGTGGACGCGCCCGCACCCACCTACAACGACATGATCGTCAAGGCGTGCGCGCTGGCGCTACGCGAGCACCCGCGCGCCAACGCCAGCTACCGCGACGGGCGCTTCGAGCTGCACGCGCGAGTCAACGTGGGAGTCGCGGTGGCCGTTGCCTCGGAGGACCCAACCGCCGGAGCGCTGGTCGTGCCGACCGTGTTCGACGCCGACACCAAGGCGCTGGGCGAGATCGCGCGCGAGACACGCGCGCTGGCAGAGCGGGTGCGCGACGGGTCGATCACACCGCCGGAGCTCAGCGGCGGGACGTTTACGGTGTCGAATCTAGGGATGTACGGCATCCGCAGCTTCACCGCGATCGTCAACCCGCCACAGGCCGCGATTCTGGCTGTCGGCGAGCTCGCGCCGCGCGCGGTCGCGCGCAAGAAGAAGATCGTCGCGCGCCAGACTATGAGCGTCACGCTCGCCTGCGATCACCGCATCCTCTACGGGGCCGATGCGGCCCTGTACTTGGCACGCATCCGCGAGCTGCTCGAAGAGCCGGCCGCGCTGACGCTGTAGACGGCTAGGCTGGAGGGGCCCATGGCGGTTGCCCAGCCCACGCACAGCGACTCTCTCTCCGGTGAGTTGCGGGTCTGCAGCCTTGGCAGGATCCCCTATCGCGAAGCGCTTGCAATCCAGGCCGATGTCCAGGAGCGACGCCAGGCCGACGAGCTACCCGACACGCTGCTTCTGCTCGAGCACCCGCCCGTCTACACGCGCGGTCGCCGCTCGGCCGACGGAGAGCTGTCGCTGGGAGAGGACTTCTACCGCGCGCAGGGCATCGAGATCGTCCCGACGAACCGCGGCGGGCGCGTCACCTACCACGGCCCCGGTCAACTCGTCGGCTATCCGATCATGCGTGTGGGCGACATCGGCGCGCACCTACGGACGATGGAGGCGGCGATTGTCGCGGCACTCGACGACTACGGCATCCGGGCACGCTCGCGCTGCGAGGAGGGCATCGACTACACCGGTGTGTGGGTCGAGGATCGCAAGATCGCCTCGATCGGCGTACACGTGTCGCGGGGCGTATCCACGCACGGTTTCGCCGTCAACGTGACCAACGACTTGGCGCCCTTCGAATGGATCGTTCCGTGCGGGCTCGCGGGCGTCACGATGACCTCGGTGGCACACGAGTTGCGCCGCGCGCCAAACGGCGGTATCGACGCGTTCGCCGAGCGTGTCGCACACCGCTTCTGCGAGGCCCACGGTCGCGAGGGACGTGTGGTTGCCGCGGCGAACCTGCTCGATCGAGAGCGCGAGGCGATGAGCGTATGAGCGAGGCCCCGACGGTGGCGGATGTCCGCGAGCCTGACACGCGCGAGCACGTCACCCGCTCGCGCGCCAACCCCGGCGGCATGGACGTGCTGAAGGTGCTGGGCGCTGACGTGCGCCCGCTGCGCGAGCGCAAGCCGCCGTGGTTCAAAGTGCCGGCCGCGGGTGGTCAGCGCTACCGCGAGCTGTCGGCGTTGATCCGCGATGAGAACCTGCACACCGTGTGTCAGGAGGCGGCGTGCCCGAACGTCGGGGAGTGCTGGGAGCGCGGCACGGCGACGTTCATGATCCTCGGCGACACGTGCACGCGCCGTTGCGGGTTCTGCAACGTGAAGACCGGCAAGCCGACGTGGGACGATCCGCTGGAGCCGGCACGGGTGGCGCGCTCGATCGCGCGCATGGGGTTGCGCCACGCCGTGGTGACCTCGGTCGACCGTGACGACCTGCCCGACAAGGGCGCCTCCGCGTTCGTGGGGGTCATCCGCCAGGTGCGCCGGCAGGCGCCGGAGTGTCAGATCGAGGTGCTCACACCCGACTTCCAGGGTCAGGAGATGCCGCTCGCGCGAGTGATCGCCGAGCGCCCGGACGTGTTCAACCACAACGTGGAGGTCGTCCCGCGCCTGTATCCGATCGCACGCCGCGGCTCGGAGTTCCTGCGCTCCTGCCGGGTGTTGCGCACCGCCGCGGAGCTGGGCGAAGGCGAGGTGGTGACCAAGTCCGGGCTGATGGTGGGCCTCGGCGAGACCCACGAGGAGATGGTGGCCACGTTCGAGGTGCTGCGCGCCCACGACGTGCGGGTGCTGACCGTGGGCCAGTACCTGCGTCCCTCCGAGCGCCACCTGCCGGTGGTGCGCTACTGGCACCCGGATGAGTTCGCCGCTTTGGAGCGGGCCGCGTATGCGCTTGGCTTCGACCACGTCGCAGCCGGTCCGCTGGTGCGCTCTTCCTACCACGCCGACCAGCACGTACCGCAACCACGGCCTGGTGTCGGGCCGCTCGCCGCGAGCCAGTAGTCTCGCCGGATCTTCGCCGTCGAGGACCACATCCCCAACGATCCCCTCCCACTCGCATGCGCGCTTGGCCTGCGGCCTGAAGAGCACCCGCATGGTGGCGCGGCCCGATGACCCGCGTCGCGGTGCTCGCCCTCTCGCTGGCGTTCATCCTGGGTTTCGCGTTTCTGACGATCGGCGGGATCGAGCAGTTCGGCTTGAGCATCCCGGGTGTGCTGTCGGTGGTGATACTCGTGATCCTCACTGTTGGTGTCGTCGGCGCGTTGCGCAATCCTCCACGTTGATGAGAGTGCCCTTAGAACGCTCATGAGCAACTCGCCCTTCCTCGCCCAGGGCTCTGGTTCGCGCCGCGCCCGCAAGCTGGCAAAACGCAGGCGCAGGCGTCATCGTGCGCTGGCGGCCGCCGCGTTGGTTGCGGCCGCGGTAGTTGTCGCGATCTTGCTGGGTCTCGCACGGACGGGCACGACGCACAACTCCGCGGCGGCGTCCACCAGGGGGAAAGCCGCCACACACAAAACCTCTCCCGCGGTCGCCGCCCGCTCTCCCGCCGGCCTGCCGCTGGGGCGTCCGCCGCTGGAGCTCAACCTGAGCGGGAATGACGATCCGGTGCAGGCCACGTTCAACGATCCGCCTAGCGCCGGTCTGCTATTTGACCTGAACAGCGGCCGTGTGCTGTGGCAGCTCAATCCGCTGCAGCACCTGCACATGGCGAGTCTCACGAAGATGATGACCGCGCTGCGCGTGGTGCGCTCCACCCAGCCCAACACCCCGGTGCTGATCACCAAGGAGGCGGTGGAAGCGGCCGGCTCGAAGGTCGGCGTGCTGCCGCTTGGCAAGCACGTGGCGGCGGAGACGATGCTGTACGGGCTGCTGCTGCCCTCCGGCAACGACGCCGCGGTCGCGCTCGCCCAGCACGTGTCGGGCAGCGTGGACGCGTTTGTGGAAGGGATGAACGCGGAAGCGGCGCGGTTGGGGCTGGGGTGCACGCACTACAGCTCGCCCTCGGGCTACTTCAATGCACACAACTACACGTGCGCCGCGGACCTCGCGGACCTCGCGTACGTCGACTTGCAACAGCCGCGTCTTGCGCACATCGTGCGCAGCGCCGAAGCGATACTGCCGTTCCCGATCAAGGGCGGCAAGCTGTATCTCTACAACAACAACCCGCTGCTCGTGTACGGCTATCCGGGCACCACGGGCATGAAGACCGGCTACACCGAACTGGCCGGCGACTGCCTGGTGGCAACCGCCGAGCGCGACGGGGTGAGCCTTGGAGTGGTGCTGCTGCACTCCCCCGACATGGGCCGCCAGGCCGAGTACCTGCTGAACGCGGGCTTCGCGGATGTCTACCACCAGCGGCTGATCGCCTCGCAGTTGGTGCCGGAAGGCCGGTGAAGGAGTAGCCTTAGCTCCCAACTATTGACTGGCCAGTCAGCCAAGGGAGAACCAGTGGATCTTGACGACACACCCGAGCAGACGGCGCATCGCACGAGGGTGCGCACCTGGCTTGAGGAGCACAAGGGAGAGGCGCCGGTCCTGACCGGACCCGGCGCGATCACGGACGAGGCGGAGATCATCGCTGCGCGACGCGCGTGGCAGGGCAAGCTCGCCGAGGCGGGGCTGGCCGGCGTGACCTGGCCAAAGGAGTACGGCGGCCAGGGCCTGGGACCGATCGAGCAGGTGATCTGCAACCAGGAGATCGCCAAGGCTGGCGTGCCCGGAATTCTCGACGCGATCGGCGTGGGGATGCTGGGCCCGACGATCATCGCCCACGGTGCCGAGGAGCAGAAGGCGCGCTACCTGGCTCCGCTGTTGCACGGTGACGAGGTGTGGTGCCAGCTGTTCTCAGAGCCCGCCGCGGGCTCGGATCTGGCCGCGGTGCAGACCCGCGCGCGCCAGGACGAGGACGGCAGCTGGCGACTGACCGGCCAGAAGGTGTGGACGACCAACGCCCAGTTCTCCTCATACGGGCTGCTGCTGGCGCGCACCGACCCCGAGCAGCACAAGCACAAGGGATTGACGATGTTCATCCTGCCGATGGACGCCCCGGGCGTGACCGTGCGCGGGTTGCGCCAGATCTCCGGCGAGGCCGAGTTCAACGAGGTGTTCCTCGACGACGTCAAGCTCGACGAGGACGCGGTCGTGGGCGGCGTGGGCAACGGCTGGGGCACCGCGCTGACGACGCTGATGTTCGAGCGCGTCACGATCGGGCTCGGCGGCGAGGGCCTGGGCTACAACTCGGTGCGCTTCGCCAAAGGGATTGCAGAGGACGAGCACGGCCGGCGCGACCCAGAGGTGCGCAAGCAGCTCGGGGAGATCGCAAGCGAACTGCTGGCGGTGCGCTTCACCGGCTACCGCACGCTGACGGCCCTGCAGAAAGGCCAGATCCCGGGCCCGGAGGCGGGTCTCGCGAAGGTGACGATCGTCAACGGCGCGATCAAAGCGGGCGATCTGATCGCCGACGTGGTCGGTCCCGACGCGTTGGGCGAGGACAGCGAGTGGGCCTACATGATCTCCTTCCTGCCCGGCCTGAAGTCGGCTGGGGGAACCGAAGAGATCCTGCGCAACACGATCGGCGAGCGCGTGCTGGGATTGCCGCCCGAGCCGAGGCTCGACAAGGGCATCCCGTTCTCAGAGCTGCGCTCAAAGGAAGGAGCAACAGCATGAATCCGCAGGAACACGCATGGCGGCGCTGGTTCTGCGTCCTCGCTCGTTCGTGTGCAAAGCACACTTCACTCACTGCGTCCTTGACCAGCTTGCCCTGCGTGCCCCTGCGGGGCGAGGAGGTAAACAGATGAATTTGGCACTCTCAGATGAGCAGGTGTTCCTGCGCGAGGCCGCGCGCGGCGCGCTGTCGCGCACCAAGACGCTGGAGGCGGCACGCGCGGCGCTCGACGGCGACGCAAATGCGCTGCCGGACCTGTGGCCGACCGCGTGTGAGGCCGGCTGGCCGGGGCTGTTGATTGACGAAGCTCACGGCGGCGCCGGGCTTGACGTGTTCGACGCGATGCTCGTGCTTGGCGAGTGCGGGCGCGTGCTTGCGAGCGTGCCGCTGCTCGGACACCTGCCGGCCACGGCGATCCTCGCCGATGCGCCCAGGGTGGCCGAGTATCTGCCCGCCCTGGCGAGCGGCGAGCGGCGAGCGGCGTATATGCCATCGCAGCCCCCCACCGACGTCGATCCCCGCTGGAGCGTCGACCCAGTACATGGGATGGAGCGCCCGCCGTTGCCGAGCGGCGCGGCGCCAGACGCAGGCGGCGAGGTAAAGCTGAGCGGCGGCTATGGGTTCGTACCCGACGCTCCCGGCGCGGGCGCGCTCGTCGGCGTGGCTCTCGTCGACGGCAAGCCGTCCGGCGTGGTGATCATGGCGGACGCAGACGGCGTGAAGATCGAGCCCGTGCGCCGCTACGACGCTACGCGATCGCTCGCGCATGTGACACTCACGGACGCCGCCGCGACCGTGCTGGATGCCCCCAAGGAGTCTCTGGCCGGCGCGTGGCACTTGGCGCAGGCGTTGATCGCGGCCGAGTCGCTGGGTAGCGTGGAGACGGCGCTTGACATGTCGGTGACGTATGCCAAGGAGCGTCATACGTTTGGACGGGCGATCGGCTCCTACCAGGCTGTCAAGCACGCGCTGACCGAGGTGCTACGCCAGCTGGAGAACGGGCGATCGCTGCTGTATTACGCGGGTTGGTCGCGGCATGGCGCACCGGCGGAGTTCCCGCTCGCCGCCAGCGCCGCGAGGTCGGTCGCGGGTCGCGCGCTTGACCACGCGTCACGCACGATGATCTCCGTGCACGGAGGCATCGGCGCGACGTGGGAGCACGACGCGCCGCTGTATTTCCGTCGCGCGCAGCTCTCGCGCCGCCTGCTGGGCGGTACTGGCGCGGCTACCGACCGCGTGGCCGGCGAGTTGATCGCCCAAGCCGACGCGGCTTGATCTTACGCGCGACGGTGGCGGTTTCGTAGGGGGCCGCCACCGGAGCGCCGTAGGCTTCATAGACCGCTTGCACCATCGCGGGTTCGAGCCCGCAGTTGATGCAGAAGCCGTGCTGGGACCAGGTGATCGCACGGGCGAGCACCTGGTCGGCGTAGGTCACGCCGGTGAGGTCGTGACCGTAGTAGTCATACGCGGCATCCCATGCGGCGCCGTCGAGTTCCATTTCGGCCCCGTCAGCGGACAGCAGGTGGGCGGCGGCCATGATCGAGTCGAAATCGTCATAGATCGAGGAGTGTGTGGCGGTCATGTGGTCGTAGCTTGCGGGGCGCGTGCCGTAGATGTAGGAGTTGCTGACGAGCGCCCACGTGGTGGTTGGACCGTTTGTAACATTGAACTGCATCGGCCCGCCGCAGCAGCCGGCGAAATTGAGGCCGTGGTAGGTGGTGGGGGCGGTGGAGAAGTCTGTCTCCTGCTTGTGGATCGAGGCGATCAACAGCCAGCTGACGCCAAACGTTCGCTGGGCGGCGGCGTAGATCGGGTAGAAGCCCTGCATCCAGGCCTCGGATATGTGGGTGCTGGTGGGGGTTTCATAGACGGCGAGGTCGCGCCGGGCCTGTGTTGGCGTGGGGTCGCCCACGATCGGGTGTGCGTGGGCGTGCGAGGCGGAGCGTCCAGTGTGCGCGCCCGGGTGCCCGGCGCTGTTGGCGAGCTGGTTGGGAGGCTGGCTCACACCGGGCACCGGCGTGGGCGTGACGGCGATCACCGGAGGGGGAGCAGCAGCGTTTGTGGACGACACGCTTCCGATCGTGCCGCTCAATACGAGCGCGAGCGCGGCGACGCCGAGCACGACAAGTCCGCCCGCGAGTAGCCAGGCACCGCGTTCGGAGGCCGGTAGGGGCAGGTTGGCGTCGAGTTGCGCCGGTGACCCCCCCTCCGAGCGCTCGGGGAGATCCCCGGATTGCTCAGGCGTGCGCTTCATAGGAACAAGGGTGACACGAGCGGAGGGTGAATACCGCAGGCAGACAGTGCTCAGGCGGGCGTAAGCGTGCCCAGCTTGGCGCCCAGCGAGTCGAGCAGTTCGCGGAATGAGGCTTCGAACTTCTCGACCCCCTCGCGCTCGAGCGTGGCGGTGACATCGTCGTAGTCGACCCCGGCGCCCGCGAGATCGTCGAACACGGTTTGGGCCTCGGCGAGCCCGTCCTGCAGCGATGGGCGGGGCCTGCCGTGGTCTTGGAAGGCGTGGATCGTCTCCTCGGGCATCGTGTTGACGGTGTCGGGGCCGATCAGGTCCTCGACGTAGAGCGTGTCGGGGTAGTTGGGATTCTTGGTCGAGGTGGACGCCCACAGAACCCGCTGTGGCGTGGCGCCCTTGCCGGCCAGGTACTCCCAGCGGGGACCGCGGAAGGTTTGCTGGTAATGGCGATAGGCGAGCTTGGCGTTGGCCACCGCGAGGCGTCCCTTGAGACCGTCGTGGGGGTGGGCGGGATCCAATTCATCCAGTCGCCGGTCGGCCTCGGTGTCGATGCGCGACACGAAGAAGCTTGCGACCGAGGCTACCTTGCTCGGATCCCCTCCCTCGGCCACGAGCCGCTCGATCCCGCGCATGTAGGACTCGGCGACCTCCGCGTAGCGCGCCAGCGAGAAGATCAGCGTGACGTTGATCGAGTGGCCCTTGGAGATCACGTCCTCGATCGCGGCCAGGCCGGGCTTGGTGGCGGGGATCTTGACGAGCAGGTTGGGGCGATCGACCACCTCGTGCAGACGGATCGCCTCGCGGAAGGTTTTAAGCGAGTCGTAGGCGAGGCGCGGATCGACCTCCAGCGACACGTAGCCGTCGCGTCCGAGCCCCTGATCCCAGATCGGGCGAAACAGGTCACAGGCCTCGCGGATGTCCTGCTCGGCCAGCGCCCAGAAAGCCTGCTCGACGTCGGTCGTGCCGAGTGCGCGCAGCTGCTCGTCGTAGGCGTTCCCCGAGCCCATCGCCTTCTCGAAGATCGTGGGGTTGGAGGTGGCGCCAACGACCGCGTCTTGGTCGATCAGTTGCTGCAGGTGCCCGCCTCTGATCGCATCGCGTGAGAGAAAGTCGATCCACACGCTCTGGCCGAGGGCGGAGAGGCTGTGCAGTGGGGAGAGGGTGGGAGACGACATCTAGCCTCCTAGTGGGCCTGTTGTGGTGGGTTGCTCTGCGTTGGGGCGGATTTATTGGATAGCTGTTCGTTCTCGGGTAGAGCAGTGCGCATCCGCCATCACTCTCCACGCTCCAGCAGGGAACGGGCGCGGGCGGCGATCGACTCGGGGGTGAAGCCGAATTCCTTCAGCACGATGGGACCCGGTGCGGAGGCGCCGAAGCGGTCGACCCCCACCACCTCACCGGAGTCTCCCACCCACTTCCACCAGCTCTGGCTGACGCCGGCCTCCACGGCCATACGTGGAACGTCGCGGGTGATCACACTGTCGCGGTAGGCGGACGACTGGGCTTCGAAGATCTCCATGCAGGGCATCGAGACGACCCGCACGCGCGTGCCCTGCTCGGCGAGGGCCTGGCCTGCTTGAAGCGTTGGCGCAACCTCGGAGCCGGTGGCGATCATGATCAGCTCGGGCCGTGGTGTGTCGGCGCCGCCGGCCGCACCGCTGTTTGCCGCGGGTGACTCCCACAACACGTAGGCGCCCTGCTCCAAACCCTCGGCGGCGGCCACCTTGACAGCACCTGTCGCATCCTCACCCTGCTGTGGAGGCCATGCTCCGTCCAGGCGATCAAGCACCACGAGGTTCTGGCGGGTGAGCAGCAGCGCGACCGGGCCGTCCTTACGCTCGAGCGCAATGCGCCATGCGGCGACGGTCTCGTTGGCGTCGGCGGGGCGCATCACCCACAGGTGCGGGATCGCGCGCAGCGCCGCGTAGTGCTCTACCGGCTGATGAGTGGGCCCGTCCTCGCCGAGACCGATGGAGTCGTGGGTCCATACCCACACCAGCGGGAGCTCCATCAACGCCGAGAGGCGCACGCTGCCGCGCATGTAGTCGGAGAAGACCAGGAAGGTGGACCCGTAGGGCTTGACCATCCCGCCGTGGACGGCCAGCCCGTTGACGATCGCGCCCATTGCGTGCTCGCGGATACCGAATGGGACGTTGCGGCCGGCGTGCACACGCGAGTACTCGCCGGCGCCGTCGAACACGGTCTTTGTGGACTCGACCAGGTCGGCGGCGCCCCCGATCATGGTGGGACCGAACGGGGCGAGCGCGGCCATCGCCTTCTGGCCTGCAGAGCGGGTCGCGATCTGTTCCCCGGCGGAGAAGCTCGGCAGCGCCGCCTGCCAGCCCTCGCGCAGAGCGCCTGAGCAGGCCAAATCCAGTTCTTGCGCAAGCTGTGGGTAGCGCTCGCGCCAGGTTTGCTCGCGCTGCTCCCACTCCGCCTGGGCGGCAGCGCCGGAAGCGCGCAGGCTCATGTGCTCGTAGACGCGCTCGTCCACTTGGAAGGTGAGGTTGGGGTCGAAGCCCATTACCCGCTTGGTGGCGCGCACCTCGTCTTCGCCAAGTGGGGCGCCGTGGGCTTTGGCGGTGTCGACGGCGTTGGGCGCGGGGTAGGCGATGTGGGAGCGCACCGAGATGAACGAGGGACGCTCGGTTTCGACGCGTGCGGCCTGCAGCGCCGCGTACAGCGCGTGCACGTCCTCGGAGTCTTCGACGCGCTGCACGTGCCAGCCGTCGGCGTGCATGCGCGCGATGTGGTTCTCGGTGTCGAAGGAGATCGAGGTGGTGCCGTCGATCGTGATGCGGTTGTCGTCGTAGCAGACGGTCAGCTTGCCGAGGCCGAAGTGCCCGGCGATCGAGGCGGCTTCTTGGCTGACGCCCTCCATCATGTCGCCGTCGGAGCAGATCGCGTAGGTGTGGTGGTCAACCACCTCATATCCGGGGCGGTTGAAGCGCTCCGCCAGGAAGCGCTCTGCCATCGCCATGCCGACGGCATTGGCGACGCCCTGTCCGAGCGGCCCGGTTGTGACCTCTACCCCGGGAACGTGGCCGCGCTCTGGGTGTCCGGGAGTGCGTGAGCCCCATTGGCGAAAGCCCTGCAGGTCCTCGATCGAGAGGTCGAAGCCGCAGAGGTGCGTGAGCGCGTATTGCAATATGCAGGCGTGCCCGGCGCTGAGCACGAAACGATCGCGGTCGCGCCAGGCGGTGTCGCTTGGATTGAGCCGCAGCACGTGCCGGTAGAGCGTGTAGCCGAGCGGCGCCAGCGCCATCGCGGTGCCAGGGTGACCGGCGTTGGCCTTCTGCACCGAGTCCATCGCGAGACCGCGGATCGTGTCAATCGACAGCTTGCGGATCTGATCCTCGCCGGCTGGCAGCGTGGAAGCGTGCGGACTGCTCGACTGTGGGGCTACCGCCATTGCATGCGATCCTAGCGGCGCGGCCTTCGGCGCGGAACCACCTGCCCGTGCCCCGCGACCAGGCCCTGCGACAAGTCGTCTCATCGAGGCGGACGACCGTGGGCGCGGCGGACGCTCCGTCGAATGCCCCCGACACGCCAGCCGCATTCTTCGGCCGGCGTGTCGGAGTGATCCCGGGCCTCCGTGCCAGAGAATTCGTTGTGAGCTTTCAGCCGGCGTATGGGCGCCGCCGTCGAGCGGGGAATCCGGCAACCGAATGGCCCCGGCCCTGCGAGCACCAGCGCCGGCGCGGACGGACGCGGACGAGCCAGTGCAGGTCGTGGCGGCCGTGCGAGCGGCGATAGGGCCAGCGGGGATGCAGCGAACGCACCAGCAGCTTGCGCTCGCAGGCGAGTCCTCTCATGTCGATCCAACCTCCGTGTCGGCTTGGATTAGCGCCCGATGGCATCCAGCCGAGGCGCCCGGCGATGTGACAAGTCGTCCAACTCGCGTGTCGGGCATTTGCCATCCCGCACAGCTAATAGTACGCTGCCTACAACAATGAGCCAGAACCGATACCTCCGAAACACCCGCCCTGCTGGCATTCTCAGAACTGTAGGATTGGACTTGACCACATACTGGAACTGTTGTTTGCAAGGGATACGAGATATTGATGTCGCCCACGTCAGTGACCTCCCTATGAGCCGGGGACATCCCGTTAAGAAAACAAATAAATCATCCTTTACGCAGCTTGTCAAGAGCTAAGGTATAGGCATGGCTGAAAGGACAAGATCACTCAAAGCCCGCGAGCGGGGCTTGCCGCGCGGACCGCAGGCGCTCCCACGCGAGCAGGTCGCCGCCGACCAGCGCGAGCGCCTGTATGAGGCCACGATCAAGTCCATCAACGAGCGTGGGTTCGTGGCGACCACGATCTCCGATCTGGTGGCGGGCGCGGGCGTGTCGCGGCGCAGCTTCTACGAGCACTTCGCCAACAAGGAGGAGTGCCTGCTGGCCACCTACGACGCGCTGATCGAGCGCCTCACGGCGAGAATCGCGGAGACGTTCAACCCCGAGGACGAGTGGATGGAGCAGATCGACGCGTTCGTGCGCGCACTGTTTGAAGCCTCCAGCGACCGCCCTGATGCCGCGCGGCTGGTATCGGTTGAGATGGGTGCCGCGGGACCGATCGGGATCGAGCGATGGGCGCGCGATGCCGACAGGCTCGCCACGTTTATCACCGCCTTGTTCAAGCAGGCCCCCGGAGACGGATCGATTCCCCCCCCGGTAGCGAGAGCGATCGTGGGGGCGCTGAGGACGATCCTCTACTCGCGTGTGCGGCGCGAGCGTTCCAGCAGATCGCTGAAGCTTGAACTGCAGAAGCTCACACCCGACATCGTTGCGTGGATCGTCTCGTTCTACCCGACGCCGCCGGAGATACCCGAGAAGCCGCGGCCGCGACGCAACACTCACCTGCAGGGAGGACGCGCGCCCGGCACGCTGTCGCCCTCGCCCCCGTGGGCGCCGCGCGGACTGCCACGTGGAGAGCACAACCTGCCGAGAGGATGGGTGGCGCACAATCAGCGCGAACGCATCTTCGACGCCGTCGCCAATCTGACGGCCGCCAAGGGCTATCCGGCGCTCAGCCTCGAGGAGATCGTCTCAGAGGCGGCGATCTCGCTGCAAACCTTCTACGAGCACTTCGAGAACAAGGAGGAGGCGTTCATGGCCACCTTCGAGATGGGCCATGCCAAGGCGACGGCGGCGATCAACCGCTCACTGAACCTGCGGCTGACGTGGGCGCAGAACGTGAGGCTCGCACTGAACGGGCTGCTTGAGTTCCTGGCCTCCGAGCCGGCAATCGCGAGGCTGGCGTGCGTGGACATCCTGATCGCCTACCCGCACATGACGAGCCGCGTGAACGAGGCCAACCTCTCCTACATCGAGCTGGTGGACATCGGCCCGGACAACAGCTACCCCAACATGCCCCCACCGGTGATGCGCGAAGCGTCAGTGGGCGCCATCTTCGAGCTGCTGCACGACTACATCCTGCGCGGCCACACTCAGCGCGTGATCGAGCTGATCGACTACGTGATGTACATCGCGATCACCCCGTTCGCCGGGAGCGAGGTCGCGGGGCGGGCGGTGGCTGAAACTTAACTCCACAAAGGCGAAACTCGCCTATCGGAGTAGGTTTCGTCAGTGCGCCCGGCGGGAATCGAACCCGCGGCCTGCGGTTTGAACGACCGCTGGCCTAGCCCCGAATCGTCTATTTCAGCCCGATCTGGATTGCTAGACATGGCTTGCTTTGGTGGATTCAGGCTGGTTTGGTACCCAAAGCGGTACCTACGACCCTGACGGTACCCACGCGGTACCCACGGTGGTACCGTAAACCACAGGTCGCCAACAATGAGCCCCGGACGGGTCGGAACCGCCGGGGGCCGGACACCGGAGGAAGCCGATGCCAGCACCGAACCCTAGCGCCACAGTCGTGATCCGCGAGCATCGCGGCCGTCCGTTCTACGAGGCTAAGTTTCGGCACGAAGGTCGGCAGGTCAAGCGTCGTATCGGCCCCGCGTGGCTCGAACGCGATCCCGAGAAGAGCGGCTGGCGCCGCCGCCGGGGCCGCGTCCCCGATGACGCCTTCGATGAGCGGCGCGCCTATGTGGAGTCCGCGCGCATCGTGGACGAGTACGTCTCCAGAGCTACAGACGTAGAGCGAACTGCGCAGGAACGTCGCTCGCATGGCGCAACGTTTCGTGAAGTTGCCACGTCCTACCTCAAGTGGCTTGAGCATGTGCGCGGCGCGAAGCCGGCGACGTTGCGGGATCACAGGTACGTGCTGGTTGAGCCCAAAATCCCTTACAGGAATCGCACGGGCGTGACGGCTGGGCACGTAATGGTTGCGCTCGGCGATCGACCGGCATCGAAGGTCACCACTCGAGAGATCAACGAGCTGCTGACCGTTATCAACGAAACAGGCGCGTCTCCTAGGACCGTCAACAAGTACCGCAGTGTGATCTCGGCGGCCTTCAACCACGGGTGCAAGGCGTCTACGTT
>JBAWFB010000070.1:0-26084 GCA_049591495.1 Solirubrobacteraceae bacterium | reverse complement strand
CCCTGGTCCGTCAATGGCTGACCTTGTAACGCATGAACAGGTGCGACTCGTGCTCCAGCACCCACACCAGCTCCAGCGCAACCGGCGGATCGAGCTCCGGGCCGCTGAGGATTCGCAGCGTCTCGCTCGTCGCATCGCCGCCCGCCAGCAGCGGCGATAGAGACAGAAACAGCTCATCCACCAGCCCGCCGGCCAGCAGTTGGGCGTTCAGGTGAGGGCCGCCCTCGCACAGCAGGGTGCGCACCCCGAGGCGTTCGCGCAGCTCGGACATGGCGCCCGGCAGGTCGAGCGCGCCCGCGCGCGCGGCGCGCACGTAGTCGATGCTGGCGTGGCACTGCTCCGGGAGGCTGGCGGCGGATGGTGTGAGAATCGCCACGCGCGCGCCCGGGTCGTTAAGCAGCGGGATCTGCTCGTCGAGGCCCAGGCGTCCTGAGACGATGCACGCCAGCGGTTCCTCGGCGAGCCCACGCTCAGCCCGCAGCGTGCGGCCGCGCTCGTCTCGAACCAGCCGCCGGTAGCGCTCCGCGCGGACCGTGCCGGCGCCCGCCATCACAGCGTCGACGACTGTGCGCAGACCGTGAAACAGCTGTTTGTCGGCCCTCCCGCCGATCGCGCTGGAGCGCCCGCCAAGCGTCGCGCGACCGTCCGCGGTGCTGACCATGTTGAGTGCCACATACGGTCTCGACGGGGCACCGGCACGCGCAAGCGCGGACAGATCCAGCTCGTCCATCAGCCGCTCGACGGTAACCGCGGGCAGAGGGGGCAGCAGCCGTTGCAGCTCGAGCGCGGGCTCGGGGGCGGTGGATGTCATGTCGGTGGGCATATACCACTTGCTAACACGCGCGCCCACCGACGTGCTACCGTCGTGCGGTCTGGCCGGCCAGAAAACCCGGCGAAAAGCAGTGCAAGCGCTCGCAGGTCGAAGCTCTAGCAGCATCCTCCGCGTAGCAGCACGCACATATCGTGGAGGAAGTCACATGCCTACCGGCACAGTGAAGTGGTTCAGTGACGACAAGGGGTTCGGCTTCATCACCCCCGATGATGGCGACAAGGACTTGTTCGTCCACCACACAGGGATCAACGGTGAAGGCTATCGCTCGCTGCAGGAGGGCACGAAGGTGTCCTACGACGCAGAGCAGGGCGATAAGGGCCCCAAGGCCGTCAACGTCACAACGCTCTGAGCCCTTTGGGGGCGCGCGCCCTTGGCGCACGCTCCTATCGGAGCGTGCGGATGGGATGGTCGAGCGCAGAGCATGAAGTCATCGGGGCCCCGCGGGGCCCCGCCGACGTTGTGGGTACAAACTCGCGTCGACGCACCGAGGTGATGATCGGCGCGGGCGCTCTGATCGTGATTCTGGCGTGCTGCGCGCTGGTGGTGATCGCCTCCGCCGATCGTCCCAGCCTGCTCGCGGCCACCACCACACAGGGCTATTTCCCGCACTGGATGGCGGGTCCGCTCGGCGGGCTGTGGCCGTCGTTGACGCGCAACAGCAAGGCACTCAAGTACCTCTTCAGCGGCGCGATCGTGCTGATGTATGTGAGCTATGTGGTGGGCTTGCGCTATGTGCCGCGTCTGCCCGCACGCTGGGCGATCGCCGCGGTGGTGGGAGTGCACGCGATCATGTTTCTCTCTCCTCCGCTCGCGCTCACCGACATCTTCAACTATGTCAACTACGGGCGGATGGAGATCGTTCACAACCTCAACCCCTACACGACGATCCCGGTGCTCGAGCCTCACAGCGATCCGAGCTACGCGATCAGCAACTGGCACCAGTTGCTGAGCCCCTACGGGCCGCTGTTCACACTCATCACATTCGCGGTCGTGCCGCTTGGGGTGGCGGCGTCGTTCTGGGTATTGAAGGGGCTGCTGATGTTCACGAGCCTCGGGATCGTGCTGCTGGTGTGGAAGTCCGCGCGTCTGCTCGGTCGAGATCCGGTGAGCGCGATCGTGTTTGTGGGGCTGAACCCAGTGGTGCTGGTGTGGGGGCTCGGTGGCGATCACAACGACTTCCTGATGATGTTCTTCGTGGTGCTCGGCTTCTACCTGCTGCTGCGCGCGGGCTGCATGCCGGGGGCGCTCCACAAGGGCGGCGAGGAGGAGTCCCCCCCACCGAGCGCGATCGAGGAGGCAGAGACGCGGCGCTGGTCACCGGTGCTGGTTGGCGCCGGCGCCGCGTTTGTGGCGGCGGTCGCGATCAAGGCGTCCTCGGGTGTATTGCTGCCGGTCGTGCTCGCCGGGCTGCTGCACCGCCGCCGCGACCTGTGGCAGGTCGTGCTGGGGATGGTGCTGGGCGGCGTGGTGCTGGGCGCGTGCAGCGTCGCCGCGTTCGGCCCGCACTTCCCCGACCTGGCCACCCAGGGTCGTCTCGTGACGATGGTGAGCCTGCCCAACCTGCTCGGCCTAGCGTTGGGGCTGGGAGGGGAGAACAACACGCTGCGGGTGTTGCTGAGCGGTGTGCTGGTGCTGTCGGTGGCCGCCTGCTCGTGGCTCGCGTGGCGCAAGCGCGAATCGTTGACAGCCGCGGGCTGGGCGTCGGTGGCGCTGCTGGTGACGCTCGCGTGGGTTCTGCCTTGGTACGTGCTGTGGATCCTGCCGCTCGCGGCCCTGTCCCGCTCGCGCCGGCTGCGCGCCACCGCGTTGTTGGTGGGCGTCTATTTGATCGTCGCGTGGGCGCCCGCGACCGGGTACCTGTTCAACGAGATCGGCTTCCATCCCGAAAAGACCCCGCTCGGCAAGCTGCACCAGCGCTATGTCAAGGAACTGCTCTATTGAGGCCGCCGCTGCTGGGCGATCGGGAGGGCGGCGGTGCTTCCAAATCGCACACATAACACTTTACAAAATGAAGTGTTATGTACCGCAAAATACAACACACGACACCAGGATCACCGATCTCATCGGCCCGCGGGCGCCCGCCTCAGGCGGCGCCGGGAGGGCCGCTGAGGCGCGTCTCGCCGTCGGCCATTTTCCCGTCGCGGCCCACGTATCCGTCCTTGCCGCCGACGCAGACGTAGGTCGCGTCGCCGCTGCCCACGTTGTGCACCCTGCGCAGCGTTGAGGCGTCAACTCGCGCTGAGCCACCCTCGTCGATGCGGTGGGTGGTGCCGTCGCCGAACTCCATCTCGATCGTGCCGCGGTGCACGAAATACAACTCCTCCTGGGTGTCGTGCCAGTGCATGTTCGAGGAGTATCCAGCCGGCATCGTGATCGCGTTGACGCCAAACGCGGTCACGCCGAGACCCTTGCGCAACTTGCGAAAACCGTAGCCCTCGCCCAGCGCGTCGAGGTTGGGGGCGACGGCGTAGCCCTCCCCAACAGTCACCTTGGGGTACTCAGATGCCTGCATGTCGTCTTCTCCTTGGGGTCAGTCGGTGTTCTGGTGGGTGATCGTCGAAGGTCGTCCCTGCTGTGGTAGGTCGATCGTCGATTGCGTGGTGCCGGCCGCTCAGTGGTCGGCCACGACGCCGCCCTCGGGAGAGAGCGGATGGTTCTCACTCGCCCAGCGCAGCAACCCGCCGCGCATCGAGAGCGCCTGCATGCCGGCCGCGCGCAACGCCTGCGCGGCCATGTCCGAGCGGGCGCCCACGCGGCAGTAGAACACCACCGGACGGTCGCGCTCGATCTCCGTCGCCCGGGCGGAGAGCTCCACGAGCGGGATGTGACGCGAGCCCTCGATGTGGCCCGCCTCGCGCTCATAGCCCTCGCGCACATCGATCACCTGCAGGTCCGGGTCGCTCACCATCCACTCCGCGAGCTGCTCTGGATCGATGTCCGTTTGCGTGGAGTCCAGTGGCGTGCTCACTGGGAAAGGAGGGTAGCGAGGGATGGGATAGCTGCACGTTCCAGCGACATCCACGGGCTGCCGCCATCACCGGGGCGAGCCCTCTAGGATCAGCAGACCATGCAAGAGACTCTCACCGACATCTACACCATCCCGCAGGAGCACCTGGACTTCTGCGCGACGATCAAACAGATCGCCCAGGAGAAGATCGCGCCGCGCTCCGCGGAGATCGACGAGCAGGCCGAGTACCCGTGGGACATCCGCAAGGTGCTGGGCGAGCAGGACATCCTCGGGTTGCCGTTCCCGACCGAGTACGGCGGCACCGGCACCGGCACGCTGATGCTCAACATGGGAGTCGAGGAGATCGCCAAGGTGGACGCGGCGTGCGCGCTGATCCTGATGGTGCAGGAGCTCGGCACGCTGCCGATCCAGCTGTTTGGCTCCGATGAGCTGAAGGCGCGCTTCCTGCCGAAGTGTGCCTCGGGCGAGTGGTCGCCGGCGTTCGCGCTGTCAGAGCCCGAAGCGGGATCGGATCCCGCGGGGATGCAGACCACCGCCGTGTTGGACGGCGACGAATGGGTGATCAACGGCACCAAGAACTGGATCTCCAACCTCGGCGTGGCCGACTTCTACATCACCTTCGCGGTGACCGACCGCGAGAGCAAACGGATCACCGCGTTTGTGGTCGAGGCCGACCGGCCCGGTTTCAGCGTGGGCAAGCTCGAGCACAAGCTCGGCATCAGGGCCTCACCGACCGGCCAGCCGATCTTCGAGGACGTGCGAGTGCCGCAGGAGAACGTGATCGGCGAGGTCGGCAGGGGGCTGCGGGTCGCACTCGGCACACTCGAGCGCACGCGCCTGGGGGCCGCCGCGCAGGCGGTGGGCATCGCTCAGGGAGCCACCGACTACGCGGTGGCCTACGCGCGCGAGCGCAGGCAGTTCGGCCAGGCGATCAACGAGTTCCAGGGCATCCAGTTCAAGCTGGCCGACATGGAAATCAAGACGGCCGCCGCGCGCGAGCTGCTGTACAAGGCGTGCGCGATGGCAGACCAGGGCCACCCGCAGAGCGCGAAGTACTCCTCGATGGCGAAGGTGTTCTGCTCGGACACCGCGATGGCGGTCACCGTCGAGGCGGTTCAGGTGCTGGGCGGCTACGGTTATGTGAAGGAGTATCCGGTTGAGCGCATGATGCGAGACGCCAAGATCACCCAGATCTACGAGGGCACGAACGAGATCCAGCGGCTCGTGATCGCTCGTACCTTGAGGTAGGCAACCGTGCGCCGACCGACATCCCGCACGCGTCAGGCAGCATTGGACGTGCATCCGCGCGCATCCCGAGCGCTCAAGTAGGCGTGGGATGCGCATGTCGAGGTCGCCAGGCGCCTTCGGCAACGCCAGCCGTGTCGCGGTGGCTGCCGTGGTGGCCCTGTCGCTTGGCCTGATCGCGCTCGTGGTTGGGCAGGGGTTCAGCTCGATCGGCATTGTCAAGCTGGCCGAGCAGATGGCGCTTGGCCTGATCGTCGTCGCGGCGCTCGCGGGGGCCACGGCGCTCGTGGCGGTGCGGCTTGCGGATTGGCGCAACCCCGAATCGGAGGCCGAATTCGAAGAGCTTGTGCGCCACTCCGAGGAGGTGGCGCGCGAAGGGCTCGTCGTGGACCCCGAAGAATCCGAATTCATGCAGCTCGACCCGCTCAACGACGACGATTTCGAGGAGCTCGTGCGCGACGCGCTCGACGATCTCCCGGATCTACTGCGCAACGCGCTGGCCCACGTGGCGGTGGTGATCTCCGACGGCGGTCGCGCTCGCGGAGCGTATGGCTTGTATCAGGGTGGCAGCTCTTCCAGGAACGACACACACGATCGAATCGTGATCTTCCGCGACACGATCCGCCGTGACTTCGGCCACGATCCCGACCTGCTGCGCCAGCAGGTTACAAAGACCGTGCGCCACGAGCTCGCCCACCACGTTGGCTTCGACGAGTTGGGCGTCAGCCGCCTGGATTTGTAGCTGCGCGGAGCTCGGGGTCGCGGGTCGGCTGGGGAGGCTTGGCGGCCTCAAGTGTCTGGACAGATGTGCAATGGGGGTTGTCGGCGGGAGCACGTATGCTGCGCTGGTGGCTCGACGGTTCTTGAAGACTGGCGTGGCGCTGGCCTGTGTGTGCGCGGTGGCGGTCGCGTCGGCGAGCGTTGCATTGGCGTCTCCGGGATGGTCGGCGCCGAGTGACTTCGCCTTGCCGGGGGCTCCGTCCGGCTCCGCGGTCCAGATCGGCTACCAGGCCGGGGGAACCGCCACGGTCGCCTATATCGAAGTCATCTCATTCGCGCCGCTCGAAACGGTGGTCCACGTGGGGGCGATCGCACCCGGTGGCAGCTATCAAGAACAGTTGCGGATCGCCTCGAGCGCCGACTCGATTCCCAGTGATGTCAAATTCGCCGAGGCACCCGATGGCGCCGCCGTCCTGCAGTGGTCCGTGCTTGAAGGCAGCGATCTGGAAACCGCTCCGCTGGCGTACCTCGCGAGCTACCGCGCGGCCGGCAGCAGCACCTGGGAAGCGCCGGCTACGATCGCCAGCGACGCGACACAGACGAAAGGGATCAGCTCGAGGCTGGTCCCCGCGATCTCGGCCAATGGAACGGCAGCGGCCGGTGTCGAACACCTCGACTCAACGATCCCATCGCCTGGTGGTCATCGCATCGATGTCGCGGTCCACTCTCCCGGTGGCTCGTGGGGTGCGGCGACGCAGATCTCGCCGCCGTCGGATTCCAGCGAAGGGCTCGTGCTGGGCTTCGACGCGAACGGCGATCTCACGGCCGCTTTCCGGCTGGAAATGGCCAACACACGCCACACCCTTGACGCGGTGCGCCGGCCGGCCTCCAGTGGGGTGTGGGGCTCCTTGGAAGACGTGACCGGGTCGGATGTCACCTCGGATGTCTTCGGACCGACGCTCGGCGTCAGCTCGGACGGTAGCGCGGTGATCGCTTTCCAGTACGTCCACAACGCGCCCCCCAAAACGCTCGACGTCAACGCCGTCACGCGCAACGGGGCGACGGGCTCGTGGACCGCTCCTGTGGACGTCGCCTTGGGTGGAACCTCAAGCGGGCCGATAGCAGTCGGCGTGTCTCCCACCGATAAGGCTTATGTCCTCTACAGCTACCAGGGTGGCAGCTCGGCGGAAGACTGTGTCGGCGTGGTGCGGGCTTCCGCCGGCGGCGACCTCTTCAGCACGCCTCAGTGCGTGTCGCCGACGAACTTCCAGCCCGGCGGTGTGGGAGCGGTCGCGTTTCTCGGCAATGACGCGTATTTCGCGTGGTCGGGAGAACCAAGCGAAGGAAAAGTGTCCGTGGCCGAGGGCAGTCGCTGGCTCGACACGGCGTCCCAGCCGGACAGCTTCACCAACCTCGACGCGCCCGCCGAAGAGGTTGCGCTCAACCAACTGGTTCCCGACCAAGACGGCAGCGTGGCCGCATTTTGGACCGCCACCGAAGCCAAAAAAACCGTGACCAAATTGAGGGCGGCCGCCTATGACGCCGGAGGGCCCAATCTACTTGCCGCGGACGTTCCTGTGAGCGGAGTGGTGGATCGGCCCGTGGCGCTGAGCGCCAGCTTCTTCGACCTGTGGTCGGGGCTCGGCGAAGCGCCGAGCTGGAGCTTCGGCGACGGTTCGGGCGGGAGCGGGGCGCAGGTGAGCCACACCTATGCCGCTCCCGGCACCTACACGGTCACGGTTACCGCCCGCGATGGCCTTGGCAACCAGACGAGCAGCTCCTACTCGATCGAGATCTTTCCCAGCTCGCGCAATTCGGGCCCACCGCGGACGGGGACCCTGACCGTGCTCGCCGCCAAAGTGCTGGGCAAGCGCGTTGTGGTGCAATTGCGCTGCACGGGAGCCGTGGGAATCAGGTGCGCCGGTGTGGCGGACCTCGTGGCGCGCGAGGAGCTGCGCTCGGGCAAGCTGCTCGCCGTTGTGGCCCGCCGCCCAAAGTCGCGCACTATCCACAAGACGGTTGGGGTGGGCGCCACGCACTTCACGCTCGGCGCCGGTCAAACGCTCAGCATCTCGGTGGCGCTCAACGCGACCGGGAGCAAGCTGCTTGCCCGCTTTGGCAAGCTGCCGGTTACGCTCACCGTCGCGACGACCCACACCAAGGCTTCTGTGACCGTCAAGCACCTTAGGATCCTCCGTCCGAAGCATCGCGCAAAGGGCAAGAAGCACTAGCGCCGAGCCCAAGTCGCGTACGATTCGCTCTGCTCCCGCGCTGTGCGGGACGGGTGGAGGGTCCGTTCCCGCCAAGACCTACCAAGGAGAAGCACATGCCTGAAGCTGTGATCGTCGATGCCGTACGCACGCCCATTGGGCGTGCTGTGAAGGGTTCGCTCAAGTCTGTCCGCGCCGATGACCTCGCCTCGATCCCGCTGAAGGCGATCGTTGAGCGCAACCCGCAGGTCGAGCAGACCTCGATCGGCGACGTGATGATGGGCTGCGGCTACGGGGAGGGCGAGCAGGGCTACAACATCGGGCGCATCGCCACGCTGATCGCCGGTATCGACTACCGCGTGCCCGGCACCACCGTCAACCGCTTCTGCGCTTCCTCGCTGCAGACGATTCGGATGGCCTTCCACGCGATCAAAGCGGGCGAGGGCGACACCTACATCTCTGCCGGCGTTGAGGCCGTGTCGCGTGCTGGGCGTGGGAGCGCGCAGTTTGAGTTCCACCCGCTGGTGGACGGCTCGGAGGGCTCGCTCTACAACGTGTACATACCGATGGGCATGACCGCCGAGAACGTGGCGGAGGAACGCAAAGTCAGCCGCGAGGCCCAGGACGAGTGGGCCTTGATCTCCCAGACGCGCGCGGTGGCGGCCCAGGAATCGGGCCACTTCGACAAGGAAATCATTCCTGTGACCGTGCCCGCCCACAAGGACGTGGACAAGGAGGGCAACGAGATCGACGTGCCCGAGACGGTGATGAGGAAGGACGACGGTCCGCGCGCCGGCACCACACTGGAGAAGCTCGCTGCACTGAAACCAGTGTTCAAGCCGGACGGAACGGTTACCGCCGGCAACGCGTGTCCGCTCAACGACGGCGCCGCCGCGGTGCTGGTGATGTCCGAGGAAAAGGCCGCCGCGCTGGGCCTCAAACCAAAGGCGCGCATCATCGCCTCCACGGTCGCCGCGATCCGCCCGGAGGTCATGGGTCTCGGCCCGATCCCGGCGATCAAAGCGCTGCTAGAGAACACCGGCATGAAGATCGAGGACATCGACGTGGTGGAGATCAACGAGGCGTTTGCCGCGCAGATCGTGCCGTGCATGGCCGAGCTCGGCATCACCGAGGAGCAGCTCAACCCGTTCGGCGGCGCGATCGCGCTCGGGCACCCGTTCGGGATGACCGGCGCGCGCATCATGACCACGCTGCTCAACAACCTCGAGACCAAGGGCGGCAAGTACGGGATCGAGTCGATGTGCGTCGCCGGCGGTATGGGCATGGCGATGCTGGTCGAACGACTCTCCTAAATCCTGTGCCTGAGAAGCTCACGTTGGCTTTTCAGGTTCTTCCATAGCGTGGCTGGGTCGGTCTCCCACCGGCCCAGTCACGTTGTCTAATCGGGTGTGCGGCGCACCCAATACGTCGTGGTGGGGGAGTCGGCGGGCTGGGGAGCCGCTCAGCGGGGCGGCATGCGTAGCGCGCCGTCGAGGCGGATGACCTCTCCGTTGAGCATCCGGTTCTCGACGATGTGACACGCAAGCTGGGCGTACTCGGCGGGTGCGCCGAGGCGCGCGGGGAAGGGGACTCCCTGACCAAGCTTGGTGCGGGCCTCCTCCGGCAGCGCTGCCAGCAGCGGCGTGTCGAACAGGCCGGGGGCGATCGTGTTGACACGGATGCCCTTCTGGGCGAGATCGCGGGCGGCGGGCAGCGTCATGCCGACGATGCCTCCCTTGGAGGCCGAGTAGGCGATCTGTCCGACCTGCCCGTCGAACGCCGCGACCGAGGCGGTGTTGACGCACACTCCGCGTTCACCGTCCTCCAGCGGGTCGGTCGCGATCATCGCGGTGGCGGCGAACCGCAGCACGTTGAACGTGCCGATCAGGTTGATCTGGATCGTCGTCTCAAACGGCAGCAGGGGGTGTGGTCCCTTGGAGCCGGCGACCTTCTGGGCCCAGCCGATGCCCGCGCAGCACACGGCGATGCGCAGGCCCCCCTCGGCGGCTCCCGCGCGCTCGACCGCGGCCTGTACCTGAGTCTCCTCGCGCACGTCGCAGGCAACGAACTCGGCTCCCAGCTCGGCTGCGAGCGCTGCGCCCTTCTCGGTATTGACATCGGCGATCGTCACCACCGCGCCCTGGGAGTGCAGGAGGCGTACGGTGGCCTCCCCGAGCCCGGACGCTCCCCCTACGACAATTGCCCCGCTGCCCTCGATCCGCATGGGCGGCATCCTACCGGAGCGGAAAGTGCGTCTCCCGTGCGTCAGCGCGCCAGCAGGCTGTCCACGCCTGCGTCGTCGGGTACGACGTGGTGCAGGCCGGCCACCGTCGCAAACGCGCTATCGGCCGAGACGAGCGCACCGGCATCGGTGTCGAGAGCGGTCGCGGCGAGAACCGCATCGAATGCGCCGAGCGGCTCGGTCCGCTCGAACAGGGCCAGTCCACGGCGCAGGTGCTCGTATTCGACGGTTAGCAGCGGCGAGAGCAAGTCGGCGTAGTCGCTGCCGAGTGAGACGGCGTCGGAGCGCTCGCGACGCTGAGCACGCACGTGCACGAACTCCTGGATGACCTCGACGGTTGTCGTGGCTTCCAACTCGTCCCGTGCGATCGCTTCAATTAGCCTGCGACAGGGATCGCGAAAGGGATGGTCTGCGCCCTTCGCGTACACCAGCACGGTCGTGTCGAGAACGATCACGCGCGGCGGCCACGCAGCGTGTCCAACTCGGCGCGAAGCTCCGCGGGCTCCGGCACCGGCATGTCGGACGCGGCCAGGAGTCGCCGCCCTGCCGCCAGCCGACGTGAGGATGGGCCGCTCACGCCGCGATCGATTGCCTCCCGCACGACCGTCGCCACAGAGACGCCCCGCTCCCGTGCGCGGCGGACTATCAGACGATGGCGCTCGTCATCGATCAGGATCTGCAGACGATGCTCCAGTGGCATGCTCATACATTAGCATGCTCATCTTCTGCGTCGGCAGTGCACTGCGTCGGGGCGGGCCGCGACAGCGTCAGCGCGAACAGCTCCTGCGGGTCGGTCAGCCAGTTCACGATCTCAAGACCCGCAGCCGCCAGGTCGTTGCCAACCCGCTCACGAGTGAACTTGGCACTGATCTCGGTGCGCAGCTCCTCGCCCTGGTAGAAGTGCACTGACAGGTCGAGGTCCTGCACGATTGTGGTGTGCTCGCGGCGTGCGCGCAGGCGCATCTCGATCCACTCGTGCTCGCGGTTGAACAGCGCCACGTGGTCGAAGTCCTCGGGGTCGAAGTCAGCCTGCAGCTCGCGGTTGAGCACCGTCAGCAGGTTGCGGTTGAACTCGGCGGTGACTCCCTGTGCGTCGTCGTAGGCGCGCTCCAGAATCCCTGGGTCCTTGACGAGATCGGTGCCCATCAGCAGGTGGTCCTCGGGGCCCAACAGCTTTGAGATCTCACGCAGGAAGCGCCGGCGACTGCCAGGGGGAAAGTTGCCGATCGTGCCGCCCAGGAACACCACCAGGCGCGGTCCCTCCGCGGCCGGCACGCGGTCGAGGTGGCGTTCGAAGTCGCCGATCACGCCGTGCACGCGCAGGCCTGGATACTCGCTGGTGAGCTGGCTGGCGCAATCGCGCACCATCTGCTCGGTCACGTCCACGGGGATGTAGCGCTCGAGCGTTCCCGCCTGGCTGAGCGCGTCGAGCAGCACCCTCGTCTTTGCCGCGGTCCCCGACCCCAGCTCGACCAGCTCGGTGGCGGCTGTGAGACTCGCAAGCTGTCCGGCCGCGGCTTGCAGGATCGAGCGCTCGGTACGTGTCTGGTAGTACTCGGGCAGCTCGCAGATCTGGTCGAACAGCTCCGCCCCACGCGCGTCGTAGAAGTGCTTCGGTGGCAGCTCCTTGAACGGGCGCGTCAGTCCGTCGAGCACGTCGTCGGCCAACGAGCGTTCCTGGCCCTCGTGTAGGTAGGAGTCGATCGTGATCGCACTGTCGTCGAATGACTCGCTTGCCGGACTCTCGCTTGCCGGACTAATGATGGGCTCCATCAGCTTGCCTCCCGTGCCAGGCGCACGCCCGCAAAGATCTGGCGCCGTATGGGGTGATCCCAATTGCGGAACGTCACTGTACCCACGCGTGGGCTTGTTGCCCATGAGCCTCCGCGCAACACGCGGTAGTCCCCGCCGAAGAACACTTCGGAATACTCGCGGTAGGGATGCGCCACAAACCCCGGATAGCCGTCGAAGCGGCTGCTGGTCCACTCCCAAACCTGTCCCACCCCCGCGAGGACGCCACGCCCTGCGACCTTCTCCCACTCCGCCTCGCTTGGCAGTCGTGCCCCCGATGCCTTGACGAACGCGTCCGCCTCGAACCAGCTCACGTGACACACGGGCGCGGCGGGATGCCCGCTTGCCACGCGCGGATCGTGGGTGATGTCGTTCTCCTGCTTCCACGCCCAGCCTTCGTCTGACCACCACTCGCGCCGCTCATATCCGCCGCCCTCGCTGAAACGCATCCAGCTCGCATTGCTCACGGGATGGCGCGCGATCTGAAACGCGGGCAGCTCGACCATGTGGCGAGGTCGCTCGTTGTCGTAGGCGAACCCGTCTGGACCCGCTCCCATCTCGAACGGACCTGCTGGCACATCGATCCATTCACTTGCCTGTCCCGCGGCATGGGGGATGCCCGGCAGGGTATCCGTGCCCGCGAGCGGCTCCAGCGGTGGCTCGCCGGGGGGCAGCAGCCCTGCGAGTGCCATCGTCTGGCGCATCGTCTCTGTGTGCTGCAGCTCGTGGCGCAACACAAGCTCATAGGTGACGCCGTCTCCCACCCCGCGTACTGTGAGCGCCTCGCTGGTACGGGCGCGCACGTCGCTCAGATATTCGCGCGCTTGCACAGGGCCAAGCAGCTCGATCTCGCCGCGCACCGAACGAGGTGTCTCAAACGCGTCGTACAGCTCCGCGAGGTCGGGCCGCAACAGCGGTAGGCCGCCGTGGCGGTGAGCCAGCCACAGATCCTCATACGCGGCGATGTGCGCCAGATCCCACACCAGTGGGCTCATGATCGGCGACAGCACCGTGCTCAACTCGGCCTCGCTGAGATGACCGACGAGTGCGAGCGTTTGCTCTCTGACGGGGTCGAGCGCCGCCAGCGCCTCCTCCGGTCCGGCCGGGAGGGGGTGTCGGGGAGCTATGGGGTCGCGGTCAGCGATCGTAGCCATGGCTTCGCCCTACTAACTGTAGAAGGTCAGGGAGTCATCGCCTCGGCAGCCGCCAGCGCGGGACCGTAGGTCGGGTCGCGCAGCAGCGACTGGCGGATGCCCTCGCCGAGGATCCCGCTCTCGCCGCGCGAGGCGCCGAGGATCGTCCATTCGCGTTCGCGCCCGTCGGCGTCGCGGCTGCGGGCGCGTAGCCCGCCCGTCCCGCGCCGCAGGTTCAATCTGCGTCCCGAGGCGGTGGCGATCGCGACGCCTTCGAGGCCCCTCACCTGCTGGTCGGGTGCACGTTCGAGCCGGATCGTGATGGCCTGAGCGCGAGCGCCGCTCGTATCCGGGGGCACGTCATCGTCTGCGATGGACGCGTTCGCCGTGCCCGTCAGGCCACGGCCGTTTGCGCTCAACGAGCTGACATTCCAGCCCAGCCGCGAGGCCAGCCAGCCGACCAGCAGCATCGCGGCGACGGTCGAGTCGGGGTGGTGACGCACCGCCACGCTCTCGATTCTCTGAAGCTCGGCGCGCATCGTCGGCGAATCGAACGCGGCCGCCACCCGCTCGCGCCACGGGGTGCTGCGCAGCCACGCGAGGTCCACCACATATGCGCGCTGGCGCAGCTCGCACGCGCGCTCCACCGCCTCTCGCCACGACGGCTCGTCCAGCGAGTCCACCAGCACGGTCTGCGCGAGCTCCAGCAGTGCATCGACTGCCTCGGGGTGGCCGTGCGGGGACCACAGCACCGTTGCCAGATCGGTCACCACCAGCGGATCGACGATCGTCACGAGGTCATCGAGATGGCGCTCGCCGATCTCCACGGTCACCGTCTCGCGCAGCAACCCCAGCTCGCCTGCGGCTGGTTCTCTCTCAGAGGACACCACCACGCGCGCGTCCAGGCGGGTGCGGTGCGGATCGTAGGAGACCACCACCAACCGTGAGGCGTGGTAGCGCCCGACGTGTTGCAGGCGGTTTGAGATCTCACCGCTGTAGCGGCTCTCCACGAACGTGATCATGTTCAGCGCACGCGAGGGCGCCAGCCCGCCGTTTTCGTCGTGGCGCTGCTTGACCAGCCGGCGTACCGCGGCTTCGATCGCGTCGGGTGTGGTGCCCTCCGCACTCCACACCGCGTCGGGAAGGGTATCGGTGACGGGCGAGGCTGAGGGCGTCATGTCGTTTCAGGGGCCCGCGAGGTGGGATGGCGCGCCACGATTGGCACCGTCAGATCGCGCGCCACGACTGGTCGGCCAGCAGGATGTCCCCCGCCTCCCGCGGACCCTGCGAGCCAGACTCGTATTGCGGCAGCGGTCCCGGAGCGTGTTCCCACACACTCAAGATTGGGTCACAGATGCGCCACTGCGCCTCCACCTCGTCGTCGCGTGTGAACAGCGTCGCGTCGCCGCGCATCGCGTCGGTGATCAGCCGCTCATACGCCTCCGGGGACTGCGACAGAAACGCTGTGCCGTACAGGAACTCCATGTGCACGGGCCTGATCACCATGCGCGAGCCGGGTATCTTCGCCCCGAGTCGCAAAGACACGCCCTCGTTGGGCTGCAGCGTGAGGATCAGCTGGTTGGGCAGCACCCCCAGCGAGCCTTCCTGGCTGAACGCAAGGTGGGGGACGGGCTTGAGCGTGACCGCGATCTCGGTCACTTTGCGCGCCAGTCGCTTACCGGTGCGCAGGTAGAAAGGCACGCCGGCCCAGCGCCAGTTGTCGACTTCCAGGCGCAGCGCGGCGAACGTCTCGGTGGTCGAGTCCGCCGGGACGCCCGGCTCTTCCAGGTAGCCGGGCACGTCCTCACCGCCGGAGTGCCCCGCCGCATACTGAGCCCTCACGGCCATCTCCGGTATGTCAGCTTCAAGTGGCTCGGGGATCGATTGCAGCACCTTCACCTTCTCGTTGCGCACCTCATCGGCGGTGAAGCTCACCGGCGGCTCCATCGCCACGTGGCACAGCAACTGCAGCATGTGATTCTGGATCAGGTCACGCAGCGCGCCCGCGTGGTCGTAGTAGCCGGCGCGCGTACCGATCCCAATGTCCTCCGCGGCGGTGATCTGCACCTGCTCGATGTAGTTGCGGTTCCACAGCGGCTCGAACATGCCGTTGGCGAAGCGGAACGCCATCATGTTCTGGACCGTCTCCTTGCCCAGGTAATGGTCGATGCGGAACACCTGGGACTCCTCAAACACGCCCAGCACGCGCTGGTTGAGCTCGCGCGCCTCCGCCAGTGAGGTGCCGAACGGCTTCTCGATCACCACGCGCACCTCGGCGCCCTCGTGGCGGTTGAGCCCCTGCCTGCCGAGCGCCTCCACGATCACGGGGAAGAACGACGGCGCGGTCGATAGGTAGAACGCCCTGCTGAGCGGCTCGCCGGCGCGCTCCTCGAAGCGGTCGAGCACCTGCTCGAGCTTCGCGTAGGCGCGCTCGTCGTCGAACTGGCCCGGCACGTACTTGACGTTCTCGAGCAGCCGCTTCAGCACGTCCTCGTCGGGTGTGCGCCGCGAGAACTCGCGAATCGCCTGCTCGCACTCTTTGCGGTAGTCGGAGTGCTCCTTGTCGCGGCGTGAGACTCCCACCAGGTTGAAGCGCTCTGGCAGCGCTCCGTCGTGGGCAAGGTTGTAGAGCGCCGGCAGCAGCTTGCGCCGCGCCAGGTCGCCGGTGGCGCCGAAGATGACGAGTGTGGTTGGGGCGACCGGCAGACGCTCCAGACCGGCCGTGAGCGGATTCTCCGGCTCGGTCGTGGCGACGGTTGTCACCTCTGCTACCGGCGCTTTGCGCTCTGCTTCGGTCCGGAGCGGTCGGGAGTGCGAGTCGCGGGGCTCCCTCCCGCCGGCTTTGCCGGTGGCGCCGACTTCACAGCGTGCCCGCCAAACTGGTTGCGCAGCGCCGCCAGCACGCGGTGGGAGAACTCGCCATTGCCGCGTGAGGACAGACGCTCATACAGCGACGCGGTGATCACCGGTGTCGGCACGTCTTTGGCGGTCGCGTCCTCGATCGTCCAGCGCCCCTCGCCGGAGTCCTCGGTCCACCCCTCGATCGCCTGCAGCTCGTTGCCATCTGCTTCAAACGCGCGCGCCGCCAGTTCGCACAGCCACGAGCGCACCACCGACCCCTGGTTCCACAGGTGCGCGATCTTCGCGTTGTCAAGCGCATACTCGGACTTGTCGAACACGTCGAAGCCCTCAGCGTAGGCCTGCATCAGCCCGTACTCCACGCCGTTGTGCACCATCTTCACGTAGTGCCCCGCGCCGGAGCCGCCGAAGCGCATCCAACCACGCTCTCCGATCGCCGCGACGCTGTCGGCGCTCGTGGGGGGAGCCAGCACATCGAGGATCGGGCTCAGGCGCTTCACCGCGGCGGGCGGGCCGCCCACCATCATGCAGTAGCCCACGTCGATACCCCACACGCCGCCTGAGACGCCCACGTCCACGTAGTGCAACCCAAGCTTTGAGAGCTCCTTGGAGCGACGCTTGTCGTCGATCCACTTCGAGTTGCCGCCGTCCACGATCGTGTCGCCGCGCTCCAGCAGCTTCGCCAGCTTCTGCACGGTCTGCTCGGTGGGCTCGCCCGCCGGCACCATGATCCACACGATCCGCGGCGCCTTCAGCTTCTTGACCAGATCCTCAAGCGTTCTTGCCCCGCGCGCACCGTTCTTCACAGCACCCGCCACCGCGTCCTTGTCGAAATCGAACGCCACCACCTCGTTGTCGGAGTCGCGGCGGATGCGGTGGACCATGTTGCCACCCATCTTGCCCAGCCCGACGAAGCCGATTTCAGTCATGTAATCCACGATCCTAGCCAGCCTTTCAAATGGCTGCGGCGCCCATCTATATATGGTTCCCCCGATGAGCGCCGATCCGATCCCCGCACGCCCCGACCGCAACCTGGCGCTTGAGCTCGTGCGCGTCACCGAGTTTGCCGCGCTCGCCGCCGCCCCGCTGGTGGGCAGGGGCGACAAGGAGGCCGCCGATCAGGCCGCTGTCGACGGCATGCGCTATGCGCTGCACTCAGTCTCGATGGACGGCACTGTTGTGATCGGCGAGGGGGAGAAGGACGAGGCGCCGATGCTCTACAACGGAGAGCGCATCGGCGACGGCTCGCCGCCCGAGGTCGACATCGCCGTGGATCCGCTGGAGGGCACCACGCTCGCCGCCCACGGTTGGCCCGGTGCGCTCGCCGTGATCGCGCTGTCGGCCAAGGGCACCATGTTCGATCCCGGCCCCTGCGTGTACATGGAGAAGATGGCCGGTCCTCCCGAGATCGCCGACCTGCTGGACCTCGACCGCCCGCTGTCGCAGACCGTGGAGCTGATTGCCGAGCGCAAGGGGCACGCGATCGGCGATGTGATCGTCGTCGTGCTCGACCGTCCTCGCCACGAGGACGCCATCCGCGAGATCCGCGAGGCCGGTGCGCGCGTGCGCCTGATCGCCCACGGCGACGTCTCCGCTTCGCTGCTGGCCGTCACGGAGCGCTCGCCGGTCGATCTTCTGTGGGGCATCGGCGGTACGCCCGAGGGTGTCATCTCCGCCGCCGCCATCAAGTGTCTCGGCGGGCAGCTGCTTGGTCGGCTGTGGCCGCGCGATGAGACCGAGCGTGCCGCGGCGCTTGAGGGTGGCTATGACCTCGAGCGCGTGCTCGACCGCGACGACTTGGTGGCCGGCGAGGACGTGTTCTTCTCGGCCACCGGCATCAGCGACGGCGACGTGCTGCAGGGTGTGCGCTATCCCAGTGCCGGCGGTGCCACTACCGAATCGCTTGTCATGCGCACCCGCTCAGGCACGGTGCGCCGCATTCGTGCCACTCACGATCGCGCCAAGCTGCGCGCGCTCGGCGGCGACGGACGGTTCGGCTAGCCTGCGAGGCTACCGACCTTTGACTCGGCCAAATCCAGCCGCGCCAGCGACCGCAGGAACCCGTGGGTCACGAACACGTGGATGCGCGCCTGCGTGGCGTTGTACGCGTGACGGCCAAACCCCGACGCGATTGCAGGGTGAAAGTTGGCGACTTCCACCTCCACGTGCAGGTGCGCCTCACCGGCGGTGTCATCGGGCACGCGGCGCACTTCGATCTGCAGATGGCCGTGCGCTCCGCGCCCGCGCCTCGCCAGCAGCACGCCACGCGCGATTTGCCAGCGCACCATCCCGTGCTCGGAGTCCAGCTCGTATTCGGGTGCGCCAAACGTCAGCAGCTTCAGCGGGCTCGCCAGCAGCACCACCGAGCGTTCGGTGTCGCTGTAGACCACGCGGATCACTCCCAGCGTCACCCGTGTGAGAAAGCGCCAGTAGGTTCGTGCCAGGCGCTCCAGGTGCACCGGAGTCCACAGCTCCCGCAACTTTGCCTCCGGCAGCGCCACCTCGGCGCCCTGCACGGAGCGCATCGCGCCGCTCGACTCGTCTTCGGTGGTGCGATCCTGCAGATCGGAGATCGTCGCGATCCTCGGCGCGCGGGGCATTCCCCAAGGCTATACGCGTGGCGTTGCGCGCCCGCGGGGCGATCATTGGGCGCCCGCGCAATCGATCCTTGGCGCAACTTGCGTAAAGAGCGCCGCTCGAATTGCCGATGATGCCGCGTCGTGTCCTTCACTGGTGATATCAACCTCCTGTGAAAGACCACTCAGAGCCGGCGCCCACCGAGGGGACTGCGGCCGAGCGCTTGGCGCGTGCCGCGCATGCCGCCCAGCAACTCTGCGACACGTTGTGGGAGGCGCTGCACGAGGAGCTGCGCGACCCCGACGCGGAGCGCACCCGAGAGCTGTCGGGGCGTCTGGCCGAGGTGGCCTCCACGGTCGCGTTGCTGGCCGCCGGCGATTTCCATGCCGTCGCGCCCGCCGAGGAGCCGGTCGCGGCCGAGGAACCGGCCGCACCCACAGTGGAGCGTCGCATCCCGCCCACCCCGTCAGAGTCCCCCCAGGCCGATACGCGCTCCGCGCCGGATCTGCGCCTCGCGCCGCACCCGCCGGCTGTCCCCGAGCCATCGATGCAGGAGGATCGTCGCGTCACACCCAAGCCCTCGGTGGGATCCGAGCGTACATCGGCATTTGACCGCACATCGGAGCTCGAGCGTCCATCGGCGTTCGAGCGTTCATCGGCGTCTGAGCGTAGTCCCGCCCCTGAGCCGCCATCTTCCCTGCATCGCTCGGGGGGCTCAGGATCGCCCGGCACGCAAGGACTGCCACCGCGGCCCGACACGCCCGTCGCGCTGCAGCCGATTCCCACGCGTGCCGGTGACTACACCTTCACCAAGCTCGTTGACGAGCACGCCCAGGGCGCGGCTGCCGAGCCGGAGGACACGCTGGCGGCGGAGATCGAGATCAGGGACGTACGCCGCGAGGAGGGTCCCTCCGCGTGGGTGTCCTCGGTCGGGCGCCTGCTCGCCCGCCATGGGCAGGACGGGCTCCCGTTTGCGGTGCTGCTCGTCGAGATCGTCGACGTGGCGCGGCTGGAGCGCTCGGAGACGCCGCACGACCTGCACGGTCTGGTGGCGCAGGTCGAGAGCGCGCTCGGCCGTGGCATGCGCTCCAGCGATGAGCTCTCCCGCGAGACTCTGGGGCGCTACTGGCTGGTGGCGCCCGAAACCAACGGCACCGGTGCTCGAATGCTCGCCGAGCGCCTGGCGCGACTTGTGCGCACATCGGCCGTTCACCGTGGCGTGCCGCTGGAGGTTGCTATCGGGATCGCCGTATGCCCCGATGACGGTACCGAGGCCCCCGCGCTCGCCGCACGCGCCGATCTCGGTGTCTACTCAGCGCGTGCCACCGGGCGCTCGATCGCCCACACTGAGCCCCCCTCGCAACGCTGAAGGGACGCATCCGCTCCGCGGGCTGGCGAGGTCGGGTGGGAAAACACGCGAGGAGGACGCTTAGGTGGGAGGACGCTCAGGCTGGGGACGTTCCGCCGGCCGCGACCGCTTCGGGTGTTGGCAGCGCTTCGTCGGGCACGCCCAGTAGTGGACTGTTCGTTGTCTGGCCCACTATCTTCGTCTTGACTCGCACGGTCTCGGTGATCGTCAGCGCGCTCGCGGCGCCCCACGTCAGATCCCATGTCGCGCCATGCGCATACGGTCCGCGGTCGATCACCGGCACGGTCAGCTGGTGGCTCTTGTAGTCGACCAGCACCAGCGTTCCACACGGCAGCGTCCGGCTGGCGACACCCACGATCACCGGCGTCATCGTCTGTCCGCAGGCGGTCTGCCGACCGTAGAACCCAGGTCCGAACCAAGTCGCGATCTGGGCCTTTGGATTGGATTTGGCTGGGGTCCCCGCAGGCGTTGTGCCCGGTGCGCTCGCCCCACCCGCGCTCGACGGCGCGATGCTTGCCAGTGCGGCAGCAGGGCTCAGTGCGCACACGCACACGAGCGCGGTGGCAACAGCGAGCAGCGTTTTGTTCGCAAGCGTTCGATTCATCTCTTCGTGTGCGCCTACGGGGTGAGCTGACGGGCTCGCGCTCTACTTCTGCGCTACGGCCTGACTCAGGCCGATTCGCCCCCGCGGACCTTGCTGCGGTCCACATTGGGTCCCCCGTTCCTCGCAACCTGGGTCACGAGAACTCGGCGTCGGCGCAACTATACAAGAAGTCAGGGACGGCGCAGCAGCGAGAAAGCGTCCTTCAACAGACGCCCGCCCGCCGCCAGTCCCGTGCTGGCGATCTCGCCCATGATGTCGGCCACCGACTCCACCAGCTCCACGCCGCTCGGCGGGTGCACGGTGGCGCCCATCTCGACCTCCTCTTCGGGCTCGTAGCCCTGCTTTGGGGTCGGCGGCTCTGGAGGCTTTGCGACTGGCTTGGCAACCCTCTTCTTGGTGGTGGCAGACTTCTTGACCGTACGCCCGCCGGCGGGCTTTTTTGCTGCCCTGGCGGGCGTTGCGGCTCTGCGTGCGCTGGCGCGCTGGGGTCTCGTGCGGGGCAATGCGGCCAGGATCCCAACCTCGACCACGGAGTCCTCTTGGCGACCGTTGGGGCTGTCGGTGTCACTCATCGCCTCCTAATCATCGCGCACGCACCCGTCGCGTGCGCGATGGGCTGCGATTTTCCGCCTTGGTCTATGCGAGAAGGCGTTAGGATGTGGCGGTACATCTGAGTTGTACTGTCGGGAGGGTTTCGGCCACAACCCGGCTAAGGTAGTCCTCGAGCAGCACCCTGGGGGACCCGTCTGCGGGTCACGAAACCTGGGAAGTCTCCCGACGGAAACGGAAAAAGCATGACTGTGGTGGAACTGCAAGAGCTGGAAGAGGTCAAGAACCTTCTGACCAAGGGGCAGCAGGTGGGGGTGCTCACGTTCGCGGAGATCTCCACCGCGACCTCAGATCTGGATCTGGACGAGTCCGACGTCGAGGAGCTGCACGGCTACCTCGAGAAATCGGAGATCGAGCTGGTCGAGGACATAGACCCGGCGACCGCAGCCGGCTCGCAGGTCGAACGCGCGCCTGACAAGCGCGGACGGCGCAAGGCAAAGACGGCGCTCGATCTCAAGCCCGACATGACCACCGACTCCTTGCAGCTGTTCCTCAAGGACATCGGCAAGGTGCGTCTGCTGACCGCCCAGGAGGAGGTCGATCTCGCCAAGCGCATCGAGCGCGGCGACCTCGACGCCAAGCAGAAGATGGTCGAGTCCAACCTGCGCCTGGTCGTGTCGATCGCCAAGAACTACCGCAACCAGGGCCTGCCGTTCCTCGACCTGATCCAGGAGGGCACGCTCGGGCTGGTGCGCGCCGCGGAGAAGTTCGACTACCGCAAGGGCTTCAAGTTCTCCACCTACGCCACCTGGTGGATCCGCCAGGCGATCGCCCGTGCGCTGGCCGACAAGGCACGCACGATCCGCATCCCTGTGCACGTCGTGGAGAAGCTCAACAAGATCGGCCGTGCCGAGCGCAAGCTCGTGACCGAGCTCGGGCGTGAGCCCACCGCGGATGAGATCGCCGAGGTCACCGGGATCGACCCCGAAGAGGTCGACTCGATCAAGCGCTCCGCCCAGGCCCCAGTGTCTTTGGAGAAGCCGGTTGGCGACGAGGAGGAGTCGGAGTTCGGCCAGTTCATCGCTGATGAGCGCGCCGAGTCCCCATACGAGCGCGCCGCGGAGATCCTCACCAAGGAGGCGCTGCGTGAGGCGCTAGAGAACCTCTCCTACCGCGAGCGCCGCGTGCTCGAGCTGCGTTACGGCCTCGGCGGGGAGCATCCCCGTACGCTGGATGAGGTCGGACGTACGTTCAACGTTACCCGCGAGCGCATCCGCCAGATCGAGAACCAGTCGCTGAAGAAGCTGCAGTCACTCGCGGAGGCCCAGAAGCTCCGCGACGTGGCCTGAGAATAGCCTCCGTGACCCGAGTACAGCTTCCGCTGCGGAGGTGGGCGGACGGCGGCGATGGTGTATCTCTATTTTAAATTCCTTCCATTTTGGAAATATTTCAAGGTTGAAGATTCTCGAAAAAGAGATGTTCCACCCGCACCAGCGATGAACGCCCTCGGGGTCGAAGCGCTTAGCCCAGGCACATAGCTCAGGCAATTAGCTCAGGCACTCCGATCTCGAGCACTCCGACGCGTTCTCGCGTTCACCGCTCAAGCAACTCGTTCAACCAGCCGATGCAGGTGGCATGTTCGACGTGCACGCAGCGCTGCGTCAGCTCGTGGCCCGTAACGGCTCCGATCTGCACCTGAAGGTTGGCTCGCCGCCGCTGTATCGCGTGCAGGGGACACTCGGTCCCGATCCGGGGGCGCAGCCGCTCGGCGAGGAGGACACCGAACACGCTCTGCACGAGCTGCTCCACGATCAGGTGAAGCTGAAGGAGTTCGCCGACGACCACGAGGTGGACTTCTCCTTTGAAATCTCAGGCGTGGCGCGCTTCCGTGTTAACGCATTCCGCCAACGCGGAGTCATCTCGCTCGCCTGTCGCGCGATCCCCGCCAAGATCTCGACCATCGATGAGCTCGCGTTGCCTCCCGTGGTACGCGAACTGGCCGAGGAAGAGCGCGGGATCATCCTGCTCACCGGCACCACCGGCTCCGGCAAGTCAACGACGCTGGCCGCGATGATCGATCACATCAACGTGACGATGAACAAGCACGTCGTCACGATCGAGGACCCAATCGAGTTCGTGCACAGCGACAAGCGCTCGGTGATCAACCAGCGCGAGGTGGGCATGGACACCAAGTCTTTCGAGCGCGCGCTACGGCGTGTGCTGCGCCAGGACCCCGACGTGATCCTCGTGGGGGAGATGCGTGATGAGGAGACGGTGCGCACCGCGCTGTCGGCCGCTGAGACAGGCCACCTGGTGCTGTCCACCGTGCACACGGTCGACGCGCCGGAGTCGATCAATCGTCTGCTGGACTTCTTCCCGCCCCACCAACACAACCAGGCGCGCTCGATGATCGCCGGCACGATCAAGGGCGTCATCTCCCAGCGGCTGGTCCCCGGGGCAAACGGCGGACGTGTGGCGGTGTGCGAGATTCTGCGCATGACCGGTCGTGTGCGCGACATGATCGTCGACCCCAACCAGACCGGCCAGCTCGGCGAGGCGATCTCAAACGGCGCCTACTACGGCATGCAAACGTTCGATCAGGCGCTGTACGGGCATGTCCAGGCCGGCCGCGTCTCGGTTGACGAGGCGCTGCGCGTGGCCACCAGCCCGCACGACTTCAAGCTGCTGCTGCAATCCGAGGGGCGCAAAGGCACCACGATGCAGGATGTCGCCAACGCCCAAGCCCGCCGCGAGGGCGCTGCGGCACCAGGGCCGGCAACGCCGCCCCAGCCCGTAGCGTCGCCCCCCGTCGCCCCCCAGCCTGTCGCGCCTCAGACGCCCGCACCCGTCTGACGCTACTTCACTTGGTAAAGTAACGGTTGAAATGGCCGTTGACGATACCTGTCCTGTGTGCCGCACCGCCGAGGTGGTGTGCGGTAAGTGGACGCTGCTACTCATACGGGACCTGGCCGAGGGACGCACGCGCTTCTGTGAGCTGGAGCGCTCGCTGACGGGGATCAGCCCACGCACGCTCTCGCTGCGCCTGCGCGCACTGGAGGACGAGGGTATCGTCGAGCGCCAGACATTCCCCGAGGTGCCTCCCCGCGTCGAGTACGCGTTGACCGAAAAGGGGCTGGCGCTGCTGCCGATCGTCGAGGACATGCGCTCCTACGGCGAGCGCTGGCTCGGCTGCGAGGACGCGGTCTCCGCCGCGCTCGGCGCCGAAGTGACCGTCGCCGTGGCGTAGTCCGCTCGCTGCTCGATGTGGAAGGTGCTCAGTCGCCTGAAAGTGCGGGAACGATCTCTGCGGTGCAACCACGTGACAGCCTCCGGTCGCAGCGAAGATTGTGCGAGGTGCTTGAAAGTCTCTTGAGCCTCCAGCCGGGCGAGCCCGGCGCCGACGCAGAAGTGGGGACCGTTGCCAAAGGCGATATGTGGCTCTCCGGCGCGACCCAGGTCCAGTCGATCGGGGTCCGGGTAGCGTGAAGGGTCGCGGTTCGCGGCCCCGAGCAGGATCAGGGCCTGCTGCCCCTCCAGAACCGTGGTCCCGCAGAGAGTGAGATCGGAGCGGGCGACGCGGGAGGCGACCTGAACGGGGCTGTCGTAGCGCAGGAGCTCCTCGACGGCTTGGGGGACGAGGTCGGGATGCTGCGCGAGCCAGTCGAGCTGGCCTGGGTGCTCGAGCAGTGCAAGCGTGCCGTTGCCGATCAGATTTGCCGTTGTCTCATGGCCGGCGGCAAGCAGCAGCAGGCACATCGTGACGATCTCGTCGGTCTCCAACTCGTCACCGGCATCGGGGGGATGGATCAGTGCGCTCAAGAGGTCTTCGCCTGGATCCACTCGTCTCTGGGCGAGGATTGGGACAAGGAACAACATCACCGTCATGGCTGCTGCTCCGATTGCCTCCAGCTCCGCGGGGGTGGGGTCGAGCTCGAGCATCCGTGCAAGTGTGGGGGTCTCTGAGCGGAGAAGTTCCGCGCCCTCCAGGCCGACATCGAACAGCTCGGCAATGATCGCGAGCGGAATCGGGTAGGCGAGCTCACCCATCAGCTCGATCGGCGCGCCTTCGGCAACCGGTGCGAATGCAGTGTCTACGATCGCGGCAACGCGCTCGCGGATCCGCCGCATGGCGCGAGGCGTGAAGAAACGATTGACAGAGCGCCTCAGCCGCGTATGGGTAGGTGGGTCGCTCATCAATAGCGACTTGCTCCATATCTCCGAGCCCGGTCCGCCGAGTGCAGCTAGTAGCTCGGGACTGTTGCGCGGGTCAGAGCTCCACTCTGGGACTCTCAGCACGGCTGCCGCGTGCTCGTGGGAGAGCACGAGGTGGGCGCCGAGTTGCTCGTTCCACTGGACCGGTGCCCGCGTCCTCGCGCTGCGGTAAGCGGCGTAGGGGTTCTCGGTTGGGAATGGCCAAGCCGACCAGTCAGGCATGGCTACTCGTCGCTTGACGCTGCTCATGGTGGGCGCGATGGGCCTTGCCCATGGGAGTCGTCGGATCGGCGTCCTCGAAGTACTCGGCGGCGATCATGTTCCAATGGTTCGTGCCGTGCAGTTGGGAGATCAACGACATCACCCCGATGTCGATCCGGCCCATGATCGTGTGGTCGGTGGGGGGAGACAGATGGCGAAACGCGTTTGCCAACGGGCTCGTCGGTGAATAGCGAAGCTCAATCCACTTGGCCACATACTCGGGAGTGACGGTGAACGGCTGCTCTCCCCAATACATCTCGATTGGCGCGTGCCAGTACTCGAATACCTCCTCAGCTGTCAGGGCGCCCGAAGGAGCGAAGAATCCGCTCTCCACGCTGGCCCTCCAGGTCCCATCCACGTCGCCTCTGAGGCATTCGCGCATCAGTACGGTCACCGAATCGATCTGCTCACGGCTGAATCTCTTGACGCAGCCGAAGTCGAAAAAGCTCACACTTCCATCGTCGTGGAAGAGGTAGTTACCCGGGTGAGGGTCGGCGTTGATCATGCAGAAG
>JBAWFB010000069.1:0-37010 GCA_049591495.1 Solirubrobacteraceae bacterium | reverse complement strand
GCCGTGCAGCGCGCGCGGATCCCACGGGCCACGGGCGTGCTCGGTTGGCACGAATAGCTCGCCGTCGGCGAGAAAGACGCTGTCGGTCATGCAGGCAGTTGCGCCACGAAGTCGGCCAGCTTGTCGGGGTCGCGCAGCGGCGCGCCGTGGCCAAAGCACGTCAGCGCTGGGCGCAGCGCTGCCAGCCGTCGTGCCGAGGCGCGGTTGCGCACCGGGTCGACCGCGAACAGCTCCGGGGGATCGTGCAATCCGGGTACGCCGGTCATCAGGTTGATGTTGTTGAGCACATCGCCGAGGATCAACACACGGTCTGACTCGCGCCAGAAGGCGACGTGACCGCGCGTGTGGCCGGGTGCCTCCAGCACCGTGAACCCGGCGACCACATCGCCCTCGCTGAGCGCGCGCGCGACGGGGTGGGGAGCCCCGACCCAGAAGCGCTCCTGCACACGCTTGGTCCAGGCAGGTACCTTGGAGCCGACCACACTGCCCGTCGTCTCCATCGCGGGCACATCGTCCTGGCCGCACCACAGTGGGATGCCGAGACGCTCGCACACGACGTGGCTGCAGCCCTGGTGGTCGGGGTGCACGTGGGTGAGTGCGTGCGCGGCGATCTTGTGGCCCGCGATCTGCTTGAAGATGCGTTTCTCGGCCTGGCGGGTGGCGGAGTCGATCAGCACGTCGCCCACCACATACACGTTGATCGCGTTCGGCGGGAACCCCTTCAGCATGTAGACGTCGTCGGCCAGCTGCTTCATGTGTATCCCTTCGCGGGTGTGGGGCTGGGGGCAGACCCTCAGTCGCGCGAGCGCTCCCAGGAGAATCCGCGCACAGCGAAGTAAACACCGAACGCCCCCCACAACGCGATCACCGCCAGCGCCGAGAGGTTGTGGGTGAGCGTCGCGCCGGTCACCATCGCCCCCGACAGACCGTCGATCAGCGGCTTCAGCGGAAGCGCTTCGGCAATGTTGCGCACGAACGCGGGGGCGCCTTTGCTGTCGAACACGTAGAACGACACAAACACCACCGGCAGGAAGATCGCGTTGACATACGCCGCGGTGGACTCGAAGTTGGGGATCGCGTGCGCAAACGCCACCCCCAGCGCGGCGAAGCACAGGACGCCGGCGATCACAAACACGAACAGCTCAACCCACTCCCGTGGCCAGCCAATGCCAAACAGCAGCCGGCCCACCAGCGTGATGATGGTTATTTGAAGCGCGGTGTTGGTCACCGCGTTGGCCGCCACACCCCCGAAATAGGAGATCGTCGGCAGCGGGGTGCCGCGGATGCGCTTGAGCACCCCACGCTCGCGCAGGAACACGATGTTGTAGGCCAGCGCGGTGAACGTCGTGGACATCACGCTCATCCCCGCGATCGCGGGAATCAGCAGGTTCAGGTCGTGCTGTTTGCCATGCAGGATGGCCCCGCCGGCCGCGAGAAACAGCAGTGGCAGTGCGAAGTTGAAGAACGCCGCGCTGGGATTGCGCCAGAACATGCGTCGCTCCAAGCGGTACTGGCGCCAGCCGAGCACCGCCGCCTCAGACATCGGCGGTCAGCTCCAGATACACGTCCTCGAGCGTGGGGCGCCCCACGCTCAGCTCCTCCAGACGCTCCCCCCGCGCGAGCGCCTCGCTTGTGAGCTCGTTCAGCAGCGCGGTGGGGTCGTTGGTCTCGCGTTCCACCAGCTCGCCGCCGGCGTTGCGCCAGCTGACGCGGTAGTGCGCTGCACCCACGCCAAGCTCGCGCGGCGGGCCGATCGCGAGCACGCGCCCGTCCTTGACGATCGCCACACGGTCGGCCAGCGCCTGGGCCTCGTCGAGATAGTGGGTGGTCAGCAGGATCGTCTTGCCCAGCGCGCGCAGCGAGCGAATCGTCTCCCACGCAGCGCGCCGCGCCTCGGGGTCAAAGCCGGTGGTGGGCTCATCAAGGAAGATCAGCTCCGGGTCGCCGACGAGCGCCAGGGCGAAGTCCAGCCGCCGCAGCTGGCCCCCGGAAAGCTTGCGCGTGCGCACATCGGCCTTCTCGCCCAGCCCCATCAACTCCAGCACCTCATCGACCCGGCGCGGGTGGGGATAGAAGCTCGCCCAGTGCGCCAGCGCCTCGCGCGGAGTCACATGACTGTAGATGCCGCTCGACTGCAGCACGATCCCGATGCGCCGACGCAGCGACAGCTCGCGCAGGGCCGGGTCGTGGCCCAGCACCGACACATCGCCGGATGTTCGCGCTCGGTAGCCCTCGAGGATCTCCACGGTCGTCGTCTTGCCGGCGCCGTTGGGCCCCAAAAGCCCAAACACTTCACCGCGATCCACAGAGATGTCGATGCCGCGCACAGCCTCGAACTCGCCGTAGCGCTTGTGCAGACCGCTCACCTCGATCGCTGGAGGAGTTTCTGTCACTGGGTGATCATCCTGGATGCTGTTCCGGGCCGTGCATGCACGGCCCGGCCGACCGGCACATGTGCCGGTCGGGACCGTGGCGCATGCGCCACGGTCTTCCTACCAATGCACGCCTCGCATCAGGTTCGCCATCGCCAACTGCTCAAGCGACGCCCGCTCGTCGGTGCTGGTCTCCCCGCGCGAGGCCGCCGAGTCGGGGAACACGCGGTAGGCGAGGTGCAGGATGCGATCCACGGTGCTCGGCGACAGCGCGTAGAGCACCTCGCCGAACGTGCCGAGGGAGGTGCCCATGTGCTTCGGTCGCGTGCGCAGCGACTCGCAGATCATGTCCGCCGCCTGCTCGGGCGTGATCGTCGGGAATGCGTCATACAGCTTCGTCGGCGCGATCATCGGGGTGCGCACCAGCGGCATGTGGATCGTCGTGAACGTCACCCCGTCGCCGATCACCTCGGAGGCCACCACGCGCGTGAACGCGTCCAGAGCGGCCTTGGAGGCCACGTAGGCGGAGAAGCGCGGAGGGTTGGTCTGCACGCCAATCGAGCTCACGTTCACGATGTGCCCGAATCCGCGCGCTCGCATCTGCGGGAGCAGACCGATGATCAGCTTGACCGCCCCGAAATAGTTCAGCTGCATCGTGCGTTCGAAGTCGTGAAAGCGCTCGTAGCTGAGCGCGATCGAGCGGCGGATCGAGCGTCCCGCGTTGTTGACCAGCATGTCGACGGTGCGGTGGTCGTCCTTGACGCGCGCTATCAGCCGGTCGATCTCGTCCATGTCGGAGATGTCGGCCGCGTACACATACGCGATGCCTCCCGCCGCCACGATCTCCGCGCGCGCCTCCTCCAGCTTCTCGACGTTGCGCGCCACCAGCAGCGGGATCCCGCCCGCGGCCGCCACCTTCAGGGCGGTCGCCCGGCCAATGCCCGAGGAGGCACCTGTGATCAACACGCGCTTGCCGCTGACCGCCTCGCCGAGCGTGCGCCCGCGGCTGATGCTCGGATCCATCTCGCGCTCCCAGTAGTCCCACAGCTGCACCGCGTACTCACGCAGCGCCGGCGGATGCTCAAATCTCGATCCAGCCAGAGCTTTCTCGGCCTGGCGCGTGTCGAATGAGGGCACGAGGTTGATGTGCTCGAGCACCTCGTCGGGGATCCCCAGCTCGCGCAAAGTCAGCTGGCGAGCCTGGCGCAATGGTGGCACACGCATCAGCAGCGACAGCGGCCCGGTCGGCACCAGGTCGAGCGCGCGCTTGTCGATGCTCACGGCAAAACGCGGAGCGCTGGCGGCGGCCGCCAGGTCGTTCATCGCCTCGTCCACGCGCTGTCCACCGGGATAGGTGAGGTGGAAGGCCCGCTCGTCGAGCCCGCGCTGGTGGGCGATGTGGTCGAGCGCGCCCGCCACCCAGTCGACCGGCACGATGTTGGTCTTGCCAAGGTCCAGTCCCACCAGCGGCACCCACTGCGGCACCACCTGGCGGATCCGCTGGATCGCCTTGAAGAAGTAGTAGGGACCGTCGATCTTGTCCATCTCGCCAGTCCGCGAGTCGCCCACCACAACCCCCGGGCGGTACACCCGCCACGGAACCAGCGTCTGCTCGCGCACCACCCGCTCGGCCTCGAACTTGGTGGCGTGATAGGGCGAAGGCAGCCGCTGGCCCTCGTCGAAGCAGTCCTCGCCAAACACCCCTTTGTAGGTTCCCGCCACGGCGATCGAGGACACGTGGTGCAGGTGCTCGACGCGCAGCGCTCCCGCCAGTTCCACCGCGTGAGTGGTGCCGCCCACGTTGACCGCCATGTCCAGCTCCGCCGGTGCGGTCATGTCGTATATGGCCGCGAGATGAAAGAAGTGGGTGATCGTGCCCTCCAGCTCGGCCACCTGCGCGTCGTCCAGCCCCAGCAGCGGCTGGCGCAGATCGCCGGCAACGGGGTGGATGCGCCTGCTGACGGTCGCGTCGGAGAGCTCTTCCCAGCGGTCGATCAGATCGTCCAAGCGTCCAAGTGAGTCCTCGCGCACCAGCACGTGGATCTTGCCCCTGCGCTCCAACAGCCGCTCGACCAGTCGCCGGCCGATGAAGCCGGTGGCACCCGTCACGAAATACGACATGAGATCTCCTGTGGCTCGATCGGTGGAGGCTCGATCAGTGGAGGATAGTTCTCATGCGCAGTCAGAGGGGCGCAAGCTCAAAGTAGGTAGGAAGGGAGGAGGAGGGGAGGGGGATGTATGTATCTAAATCAGATGCATAACACTTTACAAAATGAAGTGTTATGCACGCGCAAAAGCATCACCACACTCCCTGCGAACAGCGCGCCTCGTGGGCACTTCACAAAATGAAGTGTTATGTCCCTATTGTGAGCCGTCCGACGTCATCCACCCCGCGCCGCCGGCGTTGATCCCGCCCACTCAGTCACGCGCCCGCGCCCGCGCCGCTACGTCCCTCACCCGCGGCGAACCGCTGCGCGCCGCTCACCGCGTCCACGAACACGTCTGGGCCGGCCTTCGACTCGAGCTCCAACCCCTGCTGGAGGGTCATCCCGAGTCCCTCGATCGCCGCACGCCTATCGGCGAGCATCGTGCGCTGCGGGAAGCGCGCGAGATTGTTGGCCAGCTCGAGCGCCCGCTTCAGGTGATCGCCGCCGGCCACCACCTCGGTCAGCAGCCCCATCGCGTGCGCCTCGGAGGCGTCGATGATGCGTCCCGTGAGGATCAGGTCGAGCGCGCGCCCGAGACCGACGATGCGAGGCAGGCGCTGCGTGCCGCCGTCGATCAACGGCACTCCCCAGCGCCGCTCCGGGTAGCCGAGTTGGGAGCCCTCGGTGGCGATCCGCAGATCGCACCATAGCGCGAGCTCCAGCCCGCCGGCCAGGCAGAACCCTGAGATCGCTGCGATGGTGGGCTTGGAGGGAGTGAGACGCGTGAACCCCATCGGTCCCTCCGGTGCCATCAAGCGATCTCCGAACGTGTCGATCGCCTTCAGGTCGGCGCCGGCGCAAAAGGCGACCTCGCCCGCGCCTGTCAGCACCATCACGCGCGCGTCGTCTTCTCCCTCGAAGCGCTTCAGCGCTTCGAGCAACGCCACTGCCGTTGGGCCGTCCACGGCGTTGCGCCGCTCGGGCCGGTCGATGCTCACCACGGCAGCCGCGCCATGGCGTTCGTAGAGGATGGGTGGAGTGGGTGAGGTCTCGCTCTCGGGGGCTCCGACCGAGCCCGACGTTTCGTCAGGCTCGCTCATCGCCCATCCACTCCGACGGGCCGGTCTACCAGCCGCCGTGCCAGCGCGGGTCGCCGATACGTGCTTTCTCGGCGGCTTTGCGTGCCTGTTTGCGTTTGTCCAGGCGCGACTGCAGCAAACTCATCAAGAGCACAAACAGCGGGAAGAAGATGATCAGCCCAAACGCCGCTTCGACGATCACTTTGTCGTTGGTGGCGCCATAGAAGCCACGGCCGTCGTTGTATGCGAACGCCGCGGGGGCAAACGCGAGCAGCACGATCGCGGATGTGCACAGGGTGGCGAGCAGGCGACGCATTCCGGCGCGGATCCTATCGGAGCTTGCCGCGGACTTGCGCCTACCATCCTGGCGTGGCCCTCCTGATCGCCTCCGACCTGCGCAAGGACATCGCCGGCAAGCCGCTGCTCGGCGGCGTGTCGTTCAAGCTCGAGCGCCGCGAACGCCTCACGATCGCCGGACGCAACGGGGCCGGCAAGACAACGCTGCTGCGCATGATCGCCGGGGAGCAGTCGATCGACCGGGGTGAGCTGAGCGTGGCCAAGGGCGTGCGCATCGCCCTGCACGATCAGCGCCCCCCACGTGAGCGCGGTATCTCGTTGCGCGACTACGTGCTGTCGGGCTGCGTGGAGGAGCTGGCGATCGAGGCCGAGCTCGCCAAGCTCGAGCGCGAGATGAGCGCCGGCGGCACCGACGACCCACTGCTGGACCGCTACGCCCGCGCCCAGGCCCGGCTGGAGTCCCACGGCGGCTACCTGTGGCGCGATCGCGCCACCGTGATGACGCGCGGCCTGGGGTTCTCCGAGGCCGATCTCAACCGCGACCTCGACACGTTCTCCGGCGGGCAGCTCACACGCGCGTCGCTGGCACGCGCGCTCGCCACCAACGCCGATGTGCTGCTGCTGGACGAGCCCACCAACCATCTCGACATCGAGTCGCTGGAGTGGTTGGAGAGCACGCTCGTCGAACTGGACGCCGCCATCATGCTCGTGGCTCACGACCGCTGGTTTCTGGAGGCGGTCGGCACTGCCGTGCTGGAGCTCTACGGAGGGGCGGGCGCGGCTTCGTCGCGCTCGCGCTTCTTCGCCGGCAGCTGGCACGCGTGGCGCCGCGAGCAGGCTGCTCGCGAGATGGCGCTGGGCAAGGCGATCGACAAGCAACAGGCCGAGATCGCACGCATGGAGCGCTTCATCGAGCGCTTCCGCGCGAAGGCCACCAAGGCCCGCCAAGCCCAGTCGCGCGTGAAGAAGCTCTCCAAGATCGAGCGCATCGAGCGGGACCCGCGCGAAGAAGCGACGCTCGATTTCCAGTTCAAGGCGACCGAGCGCACCGGAAGGGTGATCTTCGAGTTGCGCGACGCACGCGTCGAGGTGGGGCAGGAGCCCCTCGTTTTGCTCGACCAGGCCGAGCTGTGGCTCGAGCGCGGCGAGCACGTGTCGCTGGTGGGCCCCAACGGAACCGGCAAGACCACCCTGATCGAAACGCTTGCCGGACGGCGCCCGCTCGCGTCGGGCCAGCTCTCGACCGGTCACAACGTGACAGTCGGCTATCTCTCCCAGCACGCCGAGGAGCTGGGAGCCGGAGGAGCGCCCGGACAGAGCGTCGTGGAGGCAGCCCAGCGGGCTACCGGCCTGACGCCCAACAAGGCTCGCGCGCTGGTTGGCAGGTTCCTGTTCTCGGGCGAGAACGCCGAGAAGCCACTCGACGGGCTCTCCGGCGGCGAGCGTCGCCGGCTGTCACTCGCGATCCTGATGAACGGCACGCCCAAGCCGCCAAACGTGCTGATCCTCGACGAGCCCACCAACCACCTCGACATCGAGAGTCGCGAGGCGCTCGAGGACGCGCTGCGCTCCTTCGACGGCGCCCTGCTGCTGGTCTCCCACGACCGCGCGCTGCTCGACGCGGTCGGCACACGCACCGTCGCGATCGAAGATCGCTCTCTGCGCAGCTTCCTCGGTGGCTGGCCCGAGTATGTGCGTGTGCGCGAGGAACGCCGGGCCGCGGGCACGCAGGTCCCCTCGCCAACGCGTGCGGTGAGCGATTCCAAGGACGCTCCCACGACCAGCGCGCCGACCAACGGGGCCACGACCAACGAGGCGACCAACGGAGCGGCGACCAACGGTGGCTCCAAGCGTGCCGCTCGCAAGCCGTCCGGGGCAGGCGGACCCTCAAAGAACCGTGTGCGCGAGCAGAGCAAGGCTGAGGGAGCGGTCGAACAGGCCGAGGCCGCGCTGCGTGCGATCGAAGACGAGCTCGCCGACCCGGCGGCATGGGCAACAAAGTACGAGGCCGCCAAGTCCGAAGCGCGCCACACTGCCGCTAAGCGCGCGGTCGAAGCCGCGTATGAGCGCCTCGGCGCGCTCATCGACTGAGCGACCGACGCGGTCCAATTCTCGACGCGCCAACGACCTCAGTCTTTAAAAACAGGCGCCGGGGCTCTCTGACCTGAATGACGAGTACCCCGGCGCCTGCCAACCAACCCTCGTTTCGGTCACTAGGACCGAATGGGCCCCTTAAGTGTAGCGCAAAAAGCCATCCGTGTCGAAAACGTTCAATGACGCATTCACAAGAATCCGGACGTTGCGGATTTTAGGTGGCGGGGGGTGCGCCTTCTACACTGGGCACCCGTGAATCGACTGGCGCCATGGACCGTTTGAAGACCGCGCGCAACGTCGCGATCATCGCTCTGATCGCGGCCGCCGTCGAGTTTCTTCCCGGTGGCGGACGGGTCGCCTCGGCGTTCTCCGCCGCGCTGTGGGTCGTGTTCGCGGCCGGGTTCGGCTATTTCGCATACCGGCTCTATCGCGAACACCGTGTCACCCTCTACAGCCTCGGCGATCGCCACCGTGCGCTGCTCTACGGCGCGGTCGCCATCGGCTTTGTCATCGCCGCCGCCCAACCACGCATGTGGCGCACGAGCTTCGGCGAGTTCGCGTGGTTTGCGCTGATCGGGCTCGCCGTCTACACGCTGGTTGCCGTCTACCGCTACTCCCGCACGTATTGAGCAGCGCCGAGCAACGGCCTGGCCTGACCGCGCAGCGACGCGCACTGCCCGACAAGCCCGGGGTCTACCTGTTCCGCGACGACCGCGGTCGCGTCATCTACGTCGGCAAGGCCAACTCAATCCGCAAGCGCGTTGCCTCGCACTTCTCCAAGGCCCAGGTTCCATCCAGCCCCGGGCACGCCGAGATGGTCGCCGCCGTGGACGCGATCGATTGCATAGTCGTCGCCAGCGAGGCCGAGGCGCTGCTGGCCGAGCAGAGCTTTATCAAGCAGTACCGCCCGCGCTTCAACATCCGCCTGCGCGACGACAAGTCCTACCCGTTCATCGCGGTGTCGCTCGACGAGGACTATCCACGCGTCTACTTCACCCGCGAGCGCCACCGCTCCGGACGCGCCTACTTTGGCCCCTACTCATCCGCCAAGCGCGTGCGCTCCACGCTGGAGGTGCTGGCGAAGGTGTTCATGTACCGCTCCTGCACCGGCCGCGACCCAGGGCGGCGCAGTGGAAGCCCGTGCCTGGACTACTACATCAAGCGCTGCGAGGCCCCCTGTGTGGGGCACGTGTCCAAGCAGGACTACCGCCACAGCATCGACGGCGTGATCGACTTCCTCTCCGGACGCTTCAGCGCGATCGAGCACGATCTGGAGGAGCGCATGCAAGCTGCCTCGGCGACGCTCGACTACGAGCAGGCCACGCTCGAGCGCAACCGCCTGCGCGCCGTGCGCTCGCTGATGGAGCGCCAGCGCGTCGCCAAGAGCTCGATCGGCACGTTCGACGCGGTCGCTGTGGCTGTCGACGGGCGCGACGCCAACGCGCAGGTCTTCCAGGTCCGCGACGGCATCCTTTCGGACCGCCACTCGTTCTATCTGTCCAACGAGACCGAGCGCGAGGTCGCCGAGGTCGCCGAAGAGTTCCTGTTGCAGTACTACGGCGGGCCCACACAGATCCCCGCGCTGCTGGTCGTCCAGCGCGAGCTGGCCGATCGGCCGGTGCTCGCCGAGGCTCTCTCACGCAGACGCGACGGCCCGGTCGAGCTGCGCGCGTCCGAGCGTGGCGACAAGCACCGCATCCTGGAGTTGGCTGAACGCAACGCGCTGCTGGCGCTCGACCAGGAGCGCCTGCGCGACGAGCGCCGCCACCAGCACCGCGCCCAGGCGCTCGAAGGGCTACAGCTAGCGCTCGGCCTCGACACGGTGCCGGTGCGGATCGAGTGCTTCGACATATCCAATCTCGGCGGCACCCACACGGTCGCCTCGATGGTTGTGTTCGAGGCCGGCGCGCCCAAGAAGTCCGACTACCGTCGCTTCAGGATCCGCACGGTCGATGGCCCCGATGACTACGCCTCGATGGCGGAGGTTCTTTCCCGGCGCTACGCACAGTGGCGACAGCAAGCCGACTTCTCGCCGCACGACCCCAGCTACGACGCCAGCTTCGCGGCGCTTCCCAATGTCGTGGTGATCGACGGTGGCAAGGGCCAGCTGGCAGCCGGCCTGATCCCGCTAGAAGGCTTTCGCGAGCGCGGCGTCGCCGTGATCTCGCTCGCCAAGCGCATCGAGGAGGTGTTCGTGCCCGGCCGGTCCGACCCGCTGCTGCTCGACCACTCCACACCCGAGCTGCAGCTGTTGCAGCGCATCCGCGACGAGGCTCACCGCTTCGCCGTCACCCATCACCGCGCCCGGCGCGACCGCGCTATGACGGGCTCGCTGCTGGACGAGCTGCCGGGCATCGGCCCCGCGCGCAAGCGCGCGCTGCTGGGCCACTTCGGCTCCCCCGATGCGATCGTCTCGGCCACGCGTGAGGAGCTGCAGGGGGTGCCGGGACTGCCCGCCAAGACCGCGCGCGACATATACGCACTGCTGCACCGCGCGGGCTGAGCCGACCGATGAACTTCGCGAGGCTTGTCCTCGCTCCCTCATGTGCCAAGCACACTTCGCTCGCTGCGTTCTCGCCTCGCTCGCCCCTCGGCCGGCTCAGCGGCTATGCGATTGACTCTTTCCCCCGCCGTACGCGCCACAATGGCTGTGATGGCCGCCGCCAGGCCCGCGCCACTCCGCTCTGTCAGCGGACCGACCGCCGAGTCGCGTCTGCAGGATCTCGTCGTCATAACGGGCTTCTCGGGTGCCGGCAAGTCGACGGCGATGAACGTGTTCGAGGACGCCGGCTACTTCTGCGTTGACAATCTCCCGCCCGAGATGATCCGCTCGCTGGTGGAGCTGTTCGTGCACGAGGGCTCCAAGGTCGAACGCGCCGCGGTTGTCTCTGACGTGCGCGGTGGGGTCTACTTCGAGGCGCTCACCGCGGTCATCGACGACCTGCAGACGCTTGGCATCACCCACCACGTGCTGTTCCTGGAAGCCGCCGAGCAGACGCTGTCCACGCGCTACAAGGAGACCCGTCGCCGCCATCCGCTCGCGCCCGCGGGCAGCGTCGCGGTCGGGGTGGCCTCCGAGCGTGCGCTGCTGGAGCCGCTGCGCTCCCGCGCGGACCTCGTGATCGACACGACCGGCATGTCGGCGGCGATGCTGCGCACACGCATAGCCGACGAGATGCTGCCCCGCCAAAACGTCGGTCGTCTCGCGCTCACGTTCATGAGCTTCGGCTTTAAGCACGGCCCACCACGCGAGGAGGACCTAGCGTTTGACGTGCGCTTCCTGCCGAATCCCCACTACGAGCACGACCTGCGCGAGCTCACCGGCCACGACGAGCGTGTCGTGCAATACATCGGCCGCGACGGGCGCCTGGAGGAATTCTACGATCGCCTGCACTCGCTGCTGGACTTCCTGCTGCCCGAGTACGTCACCGAGGGCAAGGCCCATCTCGTGATCGCGATCGGCTGCACCGGCGGTCATCACCGCTCGGTCGCGATCGCCGAGCACCTCGCCGCCCGCTACCGCGAGCGCGAGGAGCTCACGGTGGCCGTCGCGCACCGCGACATCGACAAGCGCGTACGCGACTCCTGAATCGCACAAAAGCCCGCCGTATAGGGCTGCTGATAGCCTTTTCGGCCCACGCCGGGCAGACGGAGCGACGCTCCCGACGCCCGGCATCGTTCATTTGACATAGAGGGTGGCGCAGTCGGCCGAAGGCCGGCTGGCCGAAACGGAGGATGCGAGCCGAAGGCGAGTGTCTCCCGGCTTCGGTCGGCTCCCTCGTTTATGGATAGAGGGTGGCGCAGTCGGCCGGAGGCCGGCGAGCCGGGCCCATCTTATTTCTTCATACCAGGAGGCTTGTGAATGCCCGTACGCGTGGGGATCAACGGATTCGGTCGTATCGGCCGAAACGTGTTCCGCGCCGCAATGGCTCGGGGGGACGTAAACGAGATCGAGTGGGTTGCCGTCAACGATCTGACTGACTGCAACACGCTCGCGCATCTACTCAAGTACGACTCGGTCCTCGGCCCCTACCCGGGTGAGGTTCAGGTACGTGACGAGGACACGATCGTCGTTGACGGGCGCGAGCTGCGAGTGCTCGCCGAGCGCGATCCCGGCGCGCTGCCGTGGCGAGAGCTTGGCGTAGACGTCGTGATCGAGTCAACCGGCCTGTTCACCGACCGCGCCAGCGCCGCCAAGCATCTCGCGGGCGGTGCCAGGAAGGTCGTGATCTCCACGGCGGCCAGCGACGCCGATGTGACGGTCGTGCTCGGCGTCAATTTCGAGCAGGCATATGACCGCGATAAGCACGACGTCATCTCCAACGCCTCCTGTACCACCAACTGCCTGGCTCCGGTCGCGAAGGTCCTCCTCGACACTGTCGGCATCAAGCACGGGTTGATGACCACGATTCACGCCTACACCGCCGACCAGCGTCTGCAGGACCTTCCCCACAAAGATCTGCGCCGCGCGCGAGCAGCCGCGATCAACCTGATCCCAGCCTCCACCGGTGCCGCCAAGGCGATCGGCCTTGTCGTCCCGGAGCTGCAGGGCAAGCTGAACGGCTTCGCGGTGCGCGCGCCCGTGCCGACCGGCTCGGTTGTCGACCTGACGGTCGAGTGTGCGCGCGCAACCAGCGTTGAGGAGGTCAATGCGGCTCTGCGGGCAGCCACCGAGAGCGGTCCACTTGAGGGGATCATGGCCTACACCGAGGACCCGATCGTCTCCAGCGACATCGTCGGCTCGCCCTACTCCTCGACCGTGGACTCCCAGCTCACAGCGGTGATCGACGGCACGATGGTCAAGGTTGTGGCCTGGTACGACAACGAGTGGGGCTACTCCAACAGGGTGGTCGATCTGGTTCAGAGGGTCCTGTGAGTACGCCCACCTGTCGCTCGTTGATGGAGCGGGCAGTGACGGTCTCGCAAGGAACGGGAACCACTAAGACGATGAGGTCTCTGAAAGTGAGCGTGCTGAAACGATGAGGAGCCTTGAGCAGCTCGACGTGCGCGGTCGACGCGTGCTGGTGCGCGTGGATTTCAACGTGCCGATGGGCACCGATGAGACCGGCGCGTGGGTGGTGGCCGACGACACCCGCATCGTGCAGGCGTTGCCGACGATCGAAGAGCTGCGCGCGCGCGGCGCGCGGCTGGTGCTCATATCGCACCTCGGGCGCCCCGAGGGCCGGCCCGAGGCCGACCTGTCGCTGGCCCCTATCGTGGAGCGATTGCGCGAGCTCACCGGCGCGCACGTCACGCTCGCGCCCGAAGTCGTGGGTTCGCGCGTGCGGGCGATGGCCGAGGAGCTCGCCGACGGCGAGCTCCTGGTGCTCGAGAACGTGCGCTTCGAGCCCGGCGAGACCGCCAACGATCCCGAGCTCGCCCATGCCCTCGCATCGCTCACCGACGCTTACGTCAACGACGCGTTTGGCGCCGCCCACCGCGCGCACGCGAGCACCGAGGGAATCGCGCACCTGCTGCCAAGCGCTGCCGGGCGGCTGCTCGAACGCGAGGTGAGCACTCTCACCGGCATCCTCGAGCATCCTGCGCATCCGCTCGTGGCGATCGTTGGCGGCGCGAAGGTCGCGGACAAGATCGGCGTTATCGATCGCTTCCTGCAGATCGCCGACGTGGTGATGATCGGTGGGGCGATGTGCTTCCCGTTTCTGTGCGCCCAGGGGCACTCGGTGGGCGAGTCGCTGTGCGGCGGTGAGGACACTGAGCTCGCGCGTAGGCTGCTTGCCCGCGCGAGCGACACGCATTCCCCGCAACCCGGCCGTGCACGCCTGCTGGTGCCTGAGGACCTGGTGATCGGAGACCGTCTCGCCGAGGACGCAGAGCACCGTGTGCTGGCGGGCGTGGAGGTGCCGAAGGGGTGGATGGGGCTGGATATCGGCCCGGCCACCGCCAAGCGCTATGCCGCTGAGATAGCGCTCGCCGGCACCGTCTTCTGGAATGGTCCGATGGGCGCCTTCGAGCTGGAGCCGTTCTCGGCTGGGACGCGCACCGTTGCAAAGGCCGTCGCCTCCGCCGAGGGTGTGACGGTCGTCGGCGGCGGCGACTCGGCGGCCGCGCTGGCACTCCTCGGCTTGGAGGACACGGTCGATCACCTCTCCACCGGCGGTGGCGCCACGCTGGAGCTGGTCGAGGGTCGCGTGCTCCCTGGCGTTCACGCGCTCGACGGCGCGAGCGTCGCGTGATGCGCGCGTCACGTCGCTCATCCATCGCGGGCGTCTCCAGGCGGGTCAGCTGATGGACGCTACTCGCACGCCGCTGATTGCCGGCAATTGGAAGATGTACAAGACAGAGGCGCAGGCCGAGGACTACATCCAGGGTCTACTGCCGCGCGTGTCTTCTGTGAGCGGCGTTGACATCGCGATCTGCGTTCCGTTCACCGACTTGCGTGCGATGGTCGACAGTGCCCGCGGCTCGCGCGTGGAGGTGTACGCGCAGAACATGCACCATGAGCCCGAGGGTGCGTTCACAGGCGAGGTGTCGGCGCCGATGCTCTCCGAGCTGGACGTGAGCGGCGTGGTGCTCGGGCACTCCGAGCGCCGCGAGCTGTTTGGCGAGACCGACAAGGCGCTTGCGCTGAAGGTTCCTGCTGCGTTGGCGGCCGGCCTCGCGCCGATCCTGTGCGTGGGGGAGACCGAGTCCGAGCGAGACGCTGGGGACACTGAGCGCAAGCTGCGCCATCAGATCGGCGAGAACCTCGCCGGGGTGGACAACGAGCGGCTCGCCGACGTCGTGATCGCATACGAGCCGATCTGGGCGATCGGCAGCGGCCGGGTCGCGACCCCCGAGCAGGCCCAGGACGCAATCGCGTTCGTGCGGGCGCTTGTCGCCGGGCGCTCTCCGGAGGCGGCCGAGCGCACGCGCATCCTGTACGGCGGCTCGGTCAAGCCGGAGAACTCTGGCGAGCTGCTGGCGCTACCGGACGTCGATGGTGCGCTGGTCGGCGGGTCGTCGCTGGAGGCCGAGTCCTTCGCCGCGATCGTGGCCGCCGCCCAGCCATGAGCGCACGCGGCGGCTCGCCGGCGGCACTCGCGCCGTGTGTCTGCCTCGTGGTGCTCGACGGCTGGGGTCTTGCCGAGCCAGGGCCCGGCAACGCGGTGTCGCTGGCCTCCACGCCCGTGTTCGACGGGCTGTGGGAGAGCTACCCGCACACCACGCTGACTGCCTGCGGCGCAGCCGTGGGATTGCCGGAAGGCCAGATGGGCAACTCCGAGGTCGGTCACCTCAATCTCGGTGCGGGGGCGGTCGTCAAGCAGGACCTCGTGCGCATCGACGAGGCGATCGCCGACGGGTCGCTGGCACGCAACCAGGTGCTGCGCGCGGCATTCGCAGGCGAGGCCGACACACCCGCGGATGGGCAGGAGCGCTCGCGCGGCAAGCATGAGGATTTGGGCGGCGTGCAATCGTCCTCACCGGGCGCGCTCGGTCTGCCACCACGCATTCACCTGCTGGGGTTGGTCTCTGACGGTGGGGTGCACTCCTCACTGGACCATCTGCGCGCGCTGATCGCGCTCGCGGGCGAGCTGGCGCCTGGGGTGGACCTGGTGGTGCACGCGTTCACAGACGGGCGCGACACGTTGCCGCACGCCGGCGTGGGCTACCTTGCCGAGCTGGATCGCACGCCGGGCGTGCGCGTGGGGTCGGTGATCGGGCGCTACTGGGCGATGGACCGCGATCGCCGCTGGGAGCGCGTGCAGCGCGCATACGACATGCTCGTGCACGGGCGCGCCCCCCAACGTGCCGCCACGGGCGAGCAGGCGGTGCGCGATGCTTATGAGCGGGGGGAGAGCGACGAGTTCGTCGAGCCCACTCTTGTGGGCGAAGAGGCGCGCATCCGGCCCGGCGACAGCGTGCTGTGCTTCAACTTCCGCCCCGACCGCATGCGCGAGATCGTCAGGGCGCTCGCCGAGCCCGACTTCGATTCACCCAACCAGACCGATGCTCGCGCGACCGCCACGAGCGACGCGGCGGACATCGCGGAGCGGCTGCCCGGCTGGGAGGGTCGCGGTGGAGGGCTGCCGATCGAGCGCCTGGCGACGCTGACCGAGTACGAGGAGGGTTGGCCCTACCCGGTGGCGTTTGCCCCCCAGCGCCCCGATATCACGCTGTCGCACGTGATTGCGCGCGCCGGCGCGCGCCAGCTGCACGTGGCCGAGACGGAGAAGTATCCGCACGTCACCTACTTCTTCAATGGCGGTGAGGAGACCCCCTACAGCGGAGAGCGGCGCGAGCTGGTGCCTTCTCCCCGCGACGTTCCCACCTACGATCACAAGCCGCAGATGAGCGCGCGTGAGGCCGCCGTCGCGTTTGTCGGGGCGTGGAGCGAAGACGGGGCGGGGGAGCTTCGATTCGGGATCATCAACTTCGCCAACGCCGACATGGTCGGTCACACCGGTGTGATCCCAGCAGCGGTCGCCGCGATCGAGACGGTCGACGAGTGCTTGGGCGTGGTGCTGGAGGCCGTGCGCGCGAGCGGCGGCGTGTGTGTTGTGACCGCCGACCACGGCAACGCCGACCACATGCTCGAGCCTGACGGCAGCCCCAACACGGCCCACTCGCTCAACCCGGTGCCGCTGATCGTGACCGCGCCCGGACTGACGCTGCGCGCGAGGGGCGGCATACTCGCGGATGTAGCACCCACGGTGCTCGACCTGCTCGGTATCCCCCAACCCTCACAGATGACCGGACGATCGCTGATCGAAGGTCAGGAATAGGAGACTCTATGGACATCGACACAGCTGGCCCGATTGCCGAGGAGACCCGCGATGGGAAACGATCGCGGCTGGTGCTGGGCGTGGCTTTCATCGCCGCCGGCCTAAACCATTTTGTGATGCCGGGACCCTACGAGGCGATCGTGCCGCCCAGTATGAAGAGCCGTGCACGCAGCCTGGTTGCCATCAGCGGCGTCGCGGAGGTCGCGGGTGGGCTTGGGGTGCTGCTGCCGTGGACACGCCGCCCTGCCGGGCTCGGGCTGATCGCGCTGCTGGCCGCGGTGTTTCCGGCGAACCTCCACATGGCTCGTGCGCCGGAGAGCTTTCGCAAGATCCCGCGCTGGGCGCTCTACGCGCGCCTTCCCTTGCAACCAATGATGATGCTGTGGGCTTGGAGGGCCACCCGCGACTGAGCCGACCGGCTCGGTTGACAGGGATTCAGGGGTCCGACACTGCTATGTTCGAGTCAGCACCCAGTTGGTAACAATCGCCGTCATGTCCACCGCAACAGCCACAGCAGCAGTCCTGAAGCTCGCCCCGGTCGAGGAGCAGAGCGTCGGAGCGCAGGACGGTCTCAGCGACGTCGACCGATCGGAGATCGGCCAACGCGCGTGGCGCGGATTCCTGCGTGCCCATGCCTCCCTGGCAAAGCGTCTGGAGAGCCGCTTGGAGCGCGAGCACGGATTGCAGCTCAGCTCCTACGAGGCGCTGCAGCACCTGATGGACGCGCCCGCTGGACGGATGCGCATGTGCGATCTCGCCGAGCGCGCCCAGCTCTCGCGCAGCGGCCTCACGCGACTGGTCGATCGGCTCGAGCGCGACGAGCTGCTGGGACGCTGCACCTGCCAGCACGATGCGCGCGGCGCCTATGCCTGCATCACCGACCGCGGCCGAGAACGACTGTCCGCTGCGCGCAGCACCCACAGGGCGGTCGTGCGCGAACACTTCCTCTCGCATTTCTCCGAGCCAGAGCTGCACGCGCTCGCCGACATGTGGGATCGCATCACGCCCGGCTGCTGCGTTTAGAGCGCACCCTCAGCGTCCACAGCGGTGGCTCTCAATCTGGCGGCGTCTCGCCTGCATCCCGTGTCGTTGCCGCGAGGTCGCGACGATGGCGGATGTGTGCGGTGAGGAACACACCAATCGCCAGCAGCACCGCCGCGAGCCCGTACAGCCCGAAGGCTTCGATCGCGTTGCCGGCGGTGTTTCCGAGGAAGTACGCGATCAGCCCGACGCCGGTCGCCCAGCAGATCCCCCCGAGCGCGTTCCACAGAAAGAAAGAGCGCCAGCGCATGTGGTTGGCGCCTGCAAGCCACGAGGCCCACACGCGCAAGCCCAGCACGAAACGCCCGAAGAACACGGCCTTGGGGCCGTGGCGCTCAAAGAAAGGTTCACCGGTCTCCAGCACCTGTTTGCGTTGGCGCTGGAAGCGCCCGGGCCGTTCCAGCAGCCAGCGGCCGCCCTTGCGGCCGATCTGGTAGCCGATGTTGTCGCCCACAATCGCGGCGGCGGCGGCGATCGGAATCACCAGCTCGATGTGAAGCTTGCCCTGGCTGGCAAGCACCCCCGCGGCGATCAGCCCGGTCTCGCCGGGGATTGGGACTCCGCTTGACTCGCCCATCACGACCAAGAACAGCAGCGGGTAGCCAAAGTCCTGAACGAGTTCGGTGACGTTGAGCAGAGCGGCGAGCATGGTCGAAGCGCGGCGGGACAGCCAACATTAGGGCGCGAGCTGGCGCGATCCAATCGGTGCACCGTTCAACGCGGTCTCGCCGGAACCGAACCTCGACACAGCCTCTCAGCTTCTAGGATGCCGCGTTGGTGGCACCCCTCACGATCGATGCGCGCGACGGCGCCACCCGAGCACGCGCCGGCCGGCTGCACACCGCCCACGGAGATGTGCGCACACCAGCCTTCGTGCCGCTCGCCACGAAGGCCACAGTCAGGGGCCTGCTACCGGCCGAGGTGGCGGCGCTCGGCTACGACATGGTGCTCGGCAACACCTTCCACCTGATGCTGAACCCGGGCGCCGAGCTGATCGGGCGCTTCGGCGGACTGCACCGCTTCATGGGCTGGGAGGGGCCGATCATCACCGACTCCGGTGGCTTTCAGGTGTTCTCGATGGGGCACGGCACGGTCGCCGATGAGATCAAGTCCCGCACACCCCGCACACGCGCGCTTGAAGGTTCCACCACCCCGGGGCACGAGGGCCACAGCGAGGGCCTAAAGGGTGAAGGCACGAAGCGCGAGGGCGCGATTCTCGCGATCGAAGAGGACGGCGTGCGCTTCCGCTCCTATGTGGACGGCGGTGTGCGCTTCATCTCCCCGGAGGACTCGATGGCGGTGCAGGCCGCGCTTCACTCGGATATCGCGCTGGTGTTCGACGAGTGCACCCCCTTCCACGTCGATCGCGACTACACCGAGCGCTCGACTGAGCGCACGCATCGCTGGTTGGAGCGCTGTCTGCGCTGGCATGCCGAGCACGGACCGTCTGACCAGCTCGTCTACGGGATCGTGCAGGGTGGGGTCTACGAGGACATGCGTCGCGGGTCCACGCGGGTCGTTGTGTCCAGCGGTTGCGAGGGTGTGGCAATCGGCGGCTCGCTGGGGGCCGAGAAGGCGCAGATGTATGAGGTCGTCGGCTATGCGACGGCGGAGCTCGGGGGAGAGTATGAGAGGCTGCCGCGGCATCTGCTCGGGATCGGCGAGGTCGACGACCTGATTCGCGGTGTGGAGCTCGGGATCGACACGTTCGACTGCGCGATGCCCACGCGCCTCGGACGTCACGGCACAGCACTCGTTGACGATCCGCACAATCGCTGGCGGGTGGATTTGACGAAAAGCCAATGGCGCACCAGCGAGGAGCCGCTGAGCGAGGATTGCGCCTGCTACGCCTGCGCGCAGGGTCTCTCACGGGCCTACCTCTCATATCTGGCGCGTGCTGGAGAGCTCACCGGCGTGCGCCTGCTGACCGAACACAACCTGGCGTTCCTCGCGCACCTCATGGACGACCTGCGCCAGGCGATCCTTGACGGACGGTTGTCTGCGGTCGCGGCTAGACTGCGAGGCGAGTGACGCTGCGAGGCGAATGACGGTTGCTCACGGGGTCTCGCGAATGCGTGAGACCCCGGTTGCTACTTCGTGTTTTCGCTGACGAGCTGCTTCAGCGATTCGGCCGATTCCTGAACGTCTTTGTACATGACGTTGCGGAGTTTGATCGTCGTGGGTGCTGGAGCGCTGAGCACGACGATCACTGCGATCACGCCGATCAGCGCCAGCAGCGCAATCAGTGTTGTCATCAGGCGGCGAGCACGCGAGCGCCGAGGCCTGGCTTCGGCAACCGGTGCGGGAGCGGCGACTCGGGCGGGACCGCGACGTGGTTGGCGCGGAACCACCGCGCCGCCCTGCCTGCTGGAGGCGTCGTGGGTGCGCGTGGCGCTCGCGAGCACGCTCGTCGCCTCGGTGGCATGTGTGGCGCGGCGGGAGGCGCCGTGAGGCTGCACGGGCGAGACGCCGAGCGCACCGTCGTTGATCGCGCGTCCCATCTCGCGGGCGCTCTCGTAGCGGTCGAGCGGGTTGAGCGCGAGCGCGATCGCGACGGCCTCGGCGAGCTGTGGTGTGACCGCTGCCACGAGCGAGTCGAGCATCGCGGGCTCTTCCTGCTGCTGTTTGAGCGCCAGCTCGGTCAGCGAGGCCGCCTCGTAGGGTAGGCGACCGGCGATCAGCTGGTAGGTGACGACCCCGAGCGCATACAGGTCGGCGCGCGGTCCGGCCTCCTCGCCGCGCGCCTGCTCGGGCGCCAGATAGGCGGCGGTGCCGAGCACCGAGCCGACCTGGGTGATGCTCGACTGCTCAGTGGCCTTCGCGATGCCGAAGTCGGCGAGCTTGACCTCGCCGTCGCGTGAGCGCAGCAGGTTGCCGGGCTTCACGTCGCGGTGGACCACGCCGTGGCGGTGGGCGTAATGGAGACCCTCGCACGCCTGTTCGATGATCCCCACGGCTTCGTCAACCTCGACCCAGCCGTCGTCGCGCAGGATCTCCGCGCACGATTGACCCTCGATGTACTCCATCACGATGAAGTACTGACCGGTGCGCTCGTCCTGGCCGGAGTCGAACACCTGCACGATGTTGGGGTGGATCAGGCGCGCCGCGGCCTGCGCCTCGCGCTGGAAGCGCGAGACGAACGTCGGATCCTCCGCGAGGTGCTCTGCGAGCAGCTTGACCGCCACGCGGCGCTCCAGGCGCTTGTCGAACGCGAGGTGCACCTGCGACATGCCACCGAACCCGAGCCTACCTTCCACCCGGTAGCGCCCGGCGATCTCGAGCCTGCCCGCGCCCTCCTGGGCGTGCCCTTCAGAGCGCTCGCTCACTGAGCGCCTCCGGGGCTCGCTCCGCCGACGCTCGCGCCACTGTTGCCGCCGCCTTCCTGGGCGGCGCCCGCGCCGCCCCCGGCGCTTTCTTCGGTGCCTTTTCCGACGCCTTTTTCGCGTGCTTCTTCGCCGCCGGCTTCGGTGCCTCCGCTCGGGCTCGACGGGGTCGTGGCCGCCGGGGGCGTTTGCGTGCTCGTAGTCGTGGTGCTCGTGGGGGTGCTGCTCGTCGGAGTGGTGGTCGTGGTGCTCGTTTTGATTGGCGCCTGGGGCGTGCTCGTGGTCGTGCTCGTCGAGGTGGTCGCCGTGGATGCGGGTTGGGTGCACATTTCAAGCGCGACCTTGTGCAGGTTGGTTATGCCTTGTTCCAGACGTTTGTGCAGACCCTTGTCGACGCTCTCGGGCAGCTCCAAGAAGTCCTGCTGGGTCTTGCCGAGCGCCGATTCTGTGGCGGCGCAGTCGCCGTTGCCTGCTTCGGCTGCTCGTTCCACGGCTTCGAAGTCTTCCTGCAGCGGTGTGGCATTGGCGGCGGGGATCAAACCGGTGCCCGAGCTGCCACAGGACACCAGCAGGGCTGTGGCGGCGCCCAGCAGGGCCACCACAACGACGCGGATGAGTATTCGCATGTTCACTGACCGTACTCCAAGCGCTCGGCGAGCGAGTTTGGCAGGCGCGCCGCCTTGATCGCAGCGGCCGCTCCCGCCACATCGTAGGAGGTGCGCCGGTAGGTGACCGTGTGTGCGTCGAGGTCGAGCAGCAGCCACGCGGCGCGCGGGTCGCCGTCGCGCGGCTGACCGACGCTGCCGGGATTGAGCAGCCATTCGCCGCTCGATATGTCCAGCTCCGCACCGTCGCGACGCGGCTCCCCGGTCGCGGCCTCGCCCTCATGGCGCACGAACGAGGAGGCGACGTGGGAGTGGCCGATCAGGCAAAGGCGATCGGGCTGAGAGTCCAGGCACAGCTCGGCCAGCAGCGCCGAGAGCACGTACTCCCAAACCGGATCGCGCGGACTGGCGTGGTAGAGACCGACCGACCCCTCCTGGCCCTGAGGCCGCAGCTCAGCCAGATAGGCCAGATTCGCGGGGGCGATCACCTCTTGCGTCCATTGCGCAGCGAGGCTGGCCCCGCGCGAGAAATCATCGAGCGGCAGCTCTCCGACGACCGCCATGTCGTGGTTGCCGGCGAGACACACGGCGGCATGGCGCCGCGCCAGCTCCACGCACGCGTCCGGGTCGGCGCCGTAGCCGACGATATCGCCGAGGCACCACAGCTCGGAGGCATCGCTGCCGGTGACCGCCTCGAGCACGGCTTCGAACGCCTGCCGGTTTGAGTGGATGTCCGAGACGACCGCGACCTTCATCCCCAGATCGCGCGCTCCTCGCGGGCGCACGGAGGCGTCACTACTCGTCTGCTTCCCCGGCCTCGGCGCCGCCGTACTCGGGCAGGTTCTTGATGCCCTCGCGTGTGCGCCACTTCGAGTAGTTGTCCTCCATCGCGTCGATCAGCTCGCGCATGAAGCGCGGGGAGAGATTCACGCGCGACACCACCACGCCGGGAACCTCCTCGGACTCGACCTCGTGGTCGACCCTCGCGAAGGTGACCGTGAACTCGTAGTCGGAGTGGCTGACGTTCGCGAAGTTCGCGTACACGCCCCCCATGATCTCGGGGGAGAGATGAATGTTTATATGGCGCTCGGCGCCTGGGTTATCGTCGTTCACAGGACTAGTATCGCAACCCGCGCGGGGGATGGTGCGCCGGCGGCGCATAAGATCCTCGCCGGTGAGCACTGTTATGACCGAGATCGGCCTGCGCGAGACTGTGCTGGCGCTTGCCGGAGAGCTCGCGGGTGGCGCGGGCGTCCACCAGGCGATCACGCTCGAGCGCCCCCCACAGGCGGATTTTGGCGATTACTCGACCAACGCGGCGCTCGTGCTTGCGCCGGCCGTGCGCGCCGCTCCGCGCGAGTTGGCCGAGCGGCTCGGCGACGCGCTGGTCGCGCGGCTTGGGGAGCAACTGCAGCGCTACGAGGTGGCCGGCCCCGGGTTTCTCAACCTGTTTCTCTCCGATACATGGCACTGGGCGGCGCTCGCGGAGGTGCTGGCAGCGGGTGAGAGCTTCGGCCGTGACGGCGCCACCTTCACCGAACGGATCATCGTCGAGTTCGTGTCGGCCAATCCCACCGGGCCGATGCACGTGGGGCACGCCCGCAATGCCGCCTACGGCGACGCGCTCGCGCGGGTACTGACTTTCCACGGGCATCGTGTGGAGCGCGAGTTCTACGTCAACGACGCGGGCTCGCAGGTGTACAAGCTCGGCGAATCGATCCGTGCGCTGGCGCGCGGGGAGGAGGTCCCAGAGGACGGCTATCGCGGCGAGTACGTCGTGCCGCTGGTGGGCGAGGTGGAGCGCCGGCTAGGAGTGGATGGCGCCGCCGAGCTCGATCCCGGCGTGCTGGGGGCAGCCGCGGTGAAGGTGATGGTCGGGCGGATGCAGTCCTCGCTGGGCGCCTTTCGCGTGCTGGACTTCGACCACTGGGCGTATGAGAGCGCGCTGCACGAGGCCCGCGAGGATCTGCGCGACGGGGACGGCCAGCCGGCCAGCCCGGTCGGCCATGCGCTCGCGCTGCTCGAGCAGAGCGGTCACACCTATCGCAGTGAGGGTGCGCTGTGGTTGCGCACCACCGACTATGGCGATGACAAGGACCGGGTACTGGTGCGCTCCAGCGGCGAGCACACCTACTTCGCCTCGGACATCGCCTACCACCAGGACAAGCGCGAGCGCGGCTTTGAGCGCCAGATCGACGTTTGGGGCGCCGATCATCACGGCTATGTAGCGCGCATGAAGGCTGCGTACGAGGCACTCGGGGGCGATCCCGAGCACCTGGAGATGCTGATCATGCAGCTCGTGCATCTCGTGCGGCGCGGCGCACGCGCGCAGATGTCCAAGCGCTCCGGCGAGTTCGTCACGCTCGAGGATCTGCTGCGCGAGATCGGCGTGGACGCCGCCCGCTGGTTTTTGCTGTCGCGCTCCCACGACACCACCATCGATCTCGACCTCGACCTTGCGCGCGAGCAGTCGAGCGAGAACCCCGTGTACTACGTCCAGTACGCGCACGCGCGGATCGCCTCGATGCTCGCGCGGGCAGGTGTCGAGCAGGTCGAGCAGGCGGCGCGAAGCGTGGGGGGTGAGCCGCAGGAGCTGCACCCCGCCGAGCGCACGCTGATCAAGAAGCTGCTGGCTTTCCCTGGAGAGGTGAGCGAAGCCGCGGCACGCCGGGCGCCACATCGCATCGCCGCCTACGCGCTCGAGCTGGCGCAGCAGTTCACAGCCTTCTATCGCGACTGCCGTGTGCTGGGGGCCGACCGATCACAGATCGGCCAGCCTGCGCTGGAATCGCGGCGGCTCGCATTGTGTGTCGCCTCGCAGCGGGCGATCGCCCGCTCGCTGGATCTCCTCGGCGTGGACGCACCGGCGGAGATGTAGGCGCAGCGGCTCTAGTCGAAGCGCTTGAGATCGTCGTCGAGACGTGTCGCGTCGACCGCGTTGAGCTGCGGCACGGTCGTGGCTCGCCCTGCCTGTGCGCGCGCGTGACGGCGCCAGCTCGGGAGCAGCATGGCGAGCAAGCCGATCAGCGCGAGCACCACGGCGGCAGGCACGAGATAGGCCGCCAGATCGAAGCCTTTGGTGCTGGGCAGCGCAAGCACCGACTGGCCGTACTGGCCGACCAGCGAGCTCTTGACCTGCGCTTCGGTCTGTCCTTCGGCGATCAGCCCGCGGATGAACGCCCGCTCGCGCGAGGCCTGTGGCGATTCAGCCACGTTCAGCGGGATCTTGCAGGTTACGCACATCACCTGGTGTTCAATCGTCAACAGGGTGGTGCGCGGCGTGGCCGCGCGAGCTTGGGCACACGCGAATGTGGGGGAGAGCGCGAGTGCGAGCGTGAGCGCCACCACGGGCAGCGCCATCCGACGGATCGCTCGCCGGTGGCTCTGGCTCATGAGCTCTCCGCGAGTGACACCGCGCGGTTCAAAAAGACTTCGTTGACTTCCTCGCGTTCGATCGCCACGACATGGCCCTCGCGGTTGATGATGAAGCTCTCTGGGATCTCGTCCGTGCCGAATGCGCGAGCGAATTCGCCCGTGGTGTCACGCAGGCTGGGGTAGGTGAGGTGGTAGTGCTTGACGAAGCTCAGCGAGTCGGGCGAGGCGTCGCGAAACGTCACGCCGAGGATCGTGCCGCCGTGGCGCGAGAGCTCCCGTTGAGCGCGCTCCAGCATGGGCGCCTCTTGCTGGCACGGTTCACACCAGGACGCCCAAAAGTTCAACACCACGACCTTGCCGTTGTAGGAGTCGAGCGATCTGCGCCCCCCGCCGGACAGCAGCGGCAGTGGGTCTCCCGCCGACGGCGCAGGCGGGTACACGCCGCGGGCGATCGATTCGTCGAGCGTGCGGCTCGGCGACTGTGTCGAGATCCCGTACACGAGCAGGCCGATCAGCGCGGCGCCGAAGAGTCCGACGATCACCGGCAGGTATAGGCGTTTGGCCACGGCAGGAAGGGTAGTGCCCGGACGCCCACCTGGGCGGCGCATCGAGTCGGCGAGGCGCCAAGCGCGAGGAGAGGCGTGCTTCGCAACCGTGTGCAACGCGCATCGCCCCGCACCGACGCATGGGTCGATTGGCGGCGCAGCGGCGTAATATTGGCTCAGCGCGGTGGTAGCTCAGTTGGTAGAGCGCAAGCTTCCCAAGCTTGAGGTCGCGGGTTCGAGGCCCGTCCGCCGCTTGTAGACACAAAGCCGGATGTCATCGGCGCTCTCACGGCGGTGGCAGTGGATCGGGCGGCAGCTGTCCGCCACCCGAGGATGGCGAAGCTCCCGGTGGATCGTAAGGCGAGCCACCTTTGCGCCGGTGGCGATAGGCGACTATGGCCCATGCCAGTAGCCCGGCTGCGGCTGCGCCGATCAGGGCCCACGCCCAACCGGGCAGGCCTTTTGATTCTTCGGGTTTCGACGCGTCGCGGCTGGCGGCGGCTGCGGCGGCCGCTGCTGCCGCCGCGGCCGCGGTGTTATTTGGCGTCGTAGTTGTGGGGGTTGGGGCGGTTGTGGTCTGGGTCTTGAGGACCGTGTTTGTCTGTGTGGGAGTCGTCACTGTGGTCGTTTTTGCCGGCGCCGTGGTCGTCTGCGTTTGTGTGACCGTTTTAGTTGGAGTCGTCGCCGGCGCTGTCGTCGTAGTCGAGGCGGGCGTCGTGGCTGCAGCCGACTTGGTTTGGGCAGAGGTCGTCGCAGTCTGGCTCTGAGCGGGCTGGGTGGCGCTCTTTGCCGCCGTTGCGGTGGATTTGGTCCTGTCCGTAGCTGGGTTGTTGGTCGCCTGATCGGTGCTGGCCTCACGCGCTGTGCTGGACTGACTCACGCTGTTGGCCAGGCTTGAGGTTCCGCCCGAACCACACCCAAGCACCAGGCCGAGCACCAAGAGGCCCAGCAGCAGGGACCAGCCCCTCGCATGAGGATTGGATGTGTGGGCGCCGCCGGGCTGCGCCGGCGCTTGGGTGTCACTGGTCATAGGGTCTCACCTTCACTCATGAGAGGAATGCTCAGCGATCTTCGCTATCGATCACTGTGGCACTGATCAGGCTCAGTCCGAGGTCCGCCACCCGCTGAAGCAGGCCTTGGAGCTCGGCCTGGTCGACGACGGGACCGACCAACATGGTCTTCCCCTGCTCGCGGGTGAGTGTCATGCCATCAAATGCCTTCTCGACATCGTCACTGAGCTCTCCTTCGACGACAATCCGGTACTCGCGCTGCTTCACTCGCGGATCATTAGCGTGCCCTCGCGATGTCGTGTGCCCTCACGCGGTGACTCATATGGGTGATTTTGTTTGCTAGCAGAGTTCGAGGCCGTCGGCACGCGCGACCGCGTCCGAGCGCGAGTTCACACCGAGCTTGCGGTACAGAGCGCGGGTGTGGGATCGCACCGTGTTCGGCGAGACGAACAGCTTCTCGCCGATCTCCCGGGTCGACAGGTCGGAAGAGAGCAGCCGCAGCACCGCGAGCTCGGCATCGCTGGGGAGATTGAGTATTTCGCCGGTACTGGCGCGCCCACGGGCGCGTTCAAGCTCGCCGTCGACCGCGGTCGCGAGCATCGGTACCTTTCCGGTGTCAGCTTGCTGAGCGATGGCCTCCCACGCCGAATTCAGGGTCGTTCCCGCGCCGTCAAGGTGACCGCGCCGGCAGCGAACACGGGCGAGCATCACCAGCGCCCAGGCATGATGGACGGTGGCAACCTCATCTGCGAAGAAGTGCTCGGCGTGGATCAGCTCACGCTCGGCATCCGCGAGATTGTGCTCACACTCGAGCACGCACGCTTGCGCGACCGCGGCATTTGCGCCGAGCCAGCTACGACTGTTGCCCATCGAGCCGACAAGCGCCTTGGTCTTAGACGCGTGCGTCCGGGCTGATTCGTGCCAGTTATGCTCGGCGGCGATCAGCGCGAGCGTCGAACGAGCAAGTACGTGACCCGGGATCCTCTGCTCGGCGTCGGGATGCTCGACCGCTCGCATCGCCGCCAGCCATGCACCGTCGCAATCGTCAGCCAGGTAGAGCGCTCGCGCGTATGCGGCGAGCGCGCTGACGAGCAGGTCCTCGGCGTGCTCGGACGCCAGGTTGACGGCTTCGCGACCCTGGAGCACAGCCTGCCCGACACCGCCATCGACGGCGGCAGCACGTACCGTCGTCGCAACCGTCGCCACGTACGGTTGAAAGCGATCGGTGAACCGCTCCTTCGCGCGATCCGCGAGCTTGAGCAGCCGTCGCCGTTCGATTGTGCGCTTGCCGAGCATGACCGCGGCCACGGCGGCGCTGACAAGCAATTCTGGGTGCTCACAGAGCTGCTGGTCGGAGCGCGTTTGCACAAATTGCAGAAGTGTGCGCGCTCCGCCGCTGCGGATCATCGCAAGGTGAGACTCCGTGACGATTTCAGTAACGAGATCTTCATCGCCGATCGCGCTTGCGTGCTCGGCCGCTTCAACGGGCCGCCCGGCCGCGCGCAGCCAGTCAGCCGCACGCCTGTGCAGGTCGACCGCTTCCTCAGACGAAAGCTGAACCCGCGCGAACTCAGCCAGCAGCGGATGTATTTGAAACCAGCCCCCGTGCCCGAGCCGCACGACGAACAAATTGAACCGTTCGAGCTCAGCAAGCACAGACTCCGAGTCCGAGCGTCCGAACAGGTCGTCGCAGAGCTCTGCGGTGAAATGTCCTAGCACAGACGCACGCAGAAGGAACAAGCGCTGGTCGGCATCGAGTAGGCCGAGCACCTCACGGCTCAAGTAGTCAACGAGAAAGCGATGATCGCCTCCGAATGCGCGCACGCTGCGCGAGGGGTCTTCGATGCTGCCGAGCCATAGCGCGGCCAGCAAAAGCGCTGCGGGCCAACCCTCTGTCCGCGCGTGCAGCAGCTCAACGTCGCTCCGCTCGAGCGCGATCCGGTAGCGCCCGACGAGCAGCTCGTGTGCCTCGTCGACCGTGAACGCGAGCTCGCCGGCGCGAAGCTCGGCCAGTCCGCCATTAGCGCGCAGATGCGACAGCGGCAGATTCGGGTCTACGCGCGTGAGCACGACCAGGCGTGCGTTTGGCGGGAGATGCTGTATTGCGTACTCGAGCGAACCGAGACTCGCCCTGTCCGTCACGTGCTGCATCTCGTCGAGCACCAGCACGAGACGCTCGCCGACCCGCGCGATCTGGTTCATCGCTTCATCGATTATGTCCTCGATTGGCCCATTCTGTGCACTCAAGCCCCCCAATGATGGATCGAGGCGGCCTCCCTCAGCACGGTTGACGGCAACCCCGATGTACCGCCACAAGACTGAGGGGTCGTTGTCGCCGGCGTCCAGTGTCACCCACGCGACTCTCGCCCTCTCGACCGCGCACCACGCTCGAACCGCGCTCGTCTTGCCATAGCCAGCAGGGGCCGCCACCAACGTCAGCGCCGATCCCTCTTCTCCCGTCAACCTGCTGAAGATCCGCGGCCTGTCGATCATCCGCGGTCGCACCCGGGGCACGACCAGCTTCGCCTCGGCCAGTAGTAGCTCATTGGTCCGACTCGACTGTCGCCTGCTCGTCAAGTGAGCTCCTTAACTCAATCCTAATCCCACAACATAGCGCCACAAGACTCACTTAGTCATTCGACCGGGAGACGCGCTGCTCCCAAGCACACCCAGCTCTGTGGCCATTCGTCAACCGAATACGGTCCACTCTGCGATCTTCCGGCAACGAGCGAACCGTGTTCCCGTTCACCTGGATGAATCGTGCGTGTTTGCTTGTGTGCGCCAGGGAAGTGCATACGCTCGTTTGCACCAATTTAACCACGGGGCTTTCAGTAAAAACTACGCGCCAGCACGGCCTGTCCACTGGCGTCAACCGAACCAGAGGAGAAGATGACAATCGTTACCAACGATGAGCCCGAGCTAGGGCCTGTCGACATGATCGTGATCGGCTTTCCGCCGGACGCGCCGCGAACCGGAGAGGCGATCCCGCTGTTCCTCAATTTGGTCGACCTTGGGATCGTTCGAGTACTCGATGTGCTGGTCGTGCAGAGAGACGACGACGGTAACGTGTCGAGGCTCGAGATCGACGGCCTCACAGGAACCGTGCTGGCGAGCGTTGCCGTGTTCGACGGAGCGCAGACGGGAATGTTGGGCGACGAGGACGCCAGGGTGGCGGGAGAAGCGCTCGAGCCCGGCGAGACAGCCGTCCTGATCTGCTTCGAGAACAGTTGGGCGGCACCGTTTGTCGCCGCCGTGCGACGTAACGGCGGTCGCCTGCTCGCCGCCCAGCGCATCGGCGCTCAAGAGCTGCTCGACACGATCCAGGCATTGGATGCCGCGGCGTAGGCATCCGCCCGACTAACAAGGAGAGACAAGATGCCACTGCTTAGAGGGATAGCCCGCACCGCCGCGGTTGCCGGCACAGCCACGGCGGTCTCCAACCGTGTGAGCCGCCGCCAGGCCGGCAGGTGGGCACAGAAGGAACAACAGCAGCCAGAACAACAGCAAGTGCCACCGGCGAGCGCACCTGCGCAAAGCTCGGTTGACAAGCTCCGTGAACTGGGCGATCTGCACAAGAGTGGGGTTCTTACCGATGAGGAGTTCGCAGCCGCCAAGGGGAAAGTTATCAATGCCTAGTTTGACCACGCCAACAACCGCACGAAAGGAAGTTCCATGGCAACCTTGATTGCAATTGGCTATCCCGACGAGGTGACCGCTGAGCGCGCACGCACGACCGTGAAAAACCTCGAGGCAGACCTGGTGATCCAAGCCGACCAGGTAGCAGCGATCTCGCGTGACCGCGAGGGCAAGTACCACGTCACGACCACACACAGCGCTTCCTCGACGGCCACGGGGGTGGTGTGGGGAGGCTTCTGGGGTCTGCTGTTCGGGCTGCTGTTCTTCATCCCGTTCGCAGGTTGGGCGATCGGCGCCGGCTTCGGTGCCCTGTTCGGTCATCTCGGGAAAAACGCCATCGATCAAACATTCCAAGACCAGGTGCGGGACTACGTACAGCCTGGCACCTCGGCACTGTTCATGATCATCGAGAAGGCGACCCCGGACAAGGCGGTCGCGGCACTCGAGCAATACGGCGGCAAGGTGATCAAGACCTCGCTGTCCGACCAAGACACGAAGAAGCTGCAGGAGGCCTTGACACCACGTGAACCGGCTGCAGTAGGCGCCTAGCCGAAGAACCTGGGTGGATTGTTGATGAAGCTCTTGGGAGACGTGAGCTAAAGGGCGCTGAGGCTACAGCGGCGTCCTGAGCAAGCATCCTCGTCTCCCCATCGCGAGATTCCGTAGCTCACCACGACGAAGGGAAACCGAATGGACATTCTTGAGATCGAGCAGAAGGAGACCCTCAGCAGGGAGCAGGTCGCCGAGCGTCTGCGCGCTCTTGCCGACATGCTCGCCCGCGACGACGACCTCGAGTTTGAGCGTGGTGACATGCACTTCAGTCTTCACGTTCCCGACCAGGTGCAGCTCAAGGTCGAGCTCGAGGCCGAGACCGACGAGCGTGAGCTCGAGATCGAGTTGAAATGGTGAGAGCGCCAACGTACGGTCCGCTCTTTTCCGCTACTTGTCGGTGGTTTACCACCGTTGCTCGCGGTGGGGCCTCGGAGGAGGCTGTTCCATATTGAGGGCTGGGACGGCTTCATATGACAGTGGGCATGGACGCTCTCATCAACCAATTAGGAGATGGTCTTATGGCTAGCACACACGGTACCGTCGCCGGTCCTCAGGCGACTCGGACTGCAACACACGACACGCACGACTATGAAGAAGTTCCCGGATACGGCTGGGTGATGTTCGCGGGGATCATGATCATGATCGCCGGGACGATGAACCTCCTATACGGAATCGCCGCGATCGCGAATTCAAGCTTCTACGTCGCCAACACCCACTTCGTGTTCGGTGAACTGAAAACATGGGGCTGGATTGTCACGCTGATCGGCGCCATACAGATCGTTGTCGGGATAGGAGTTTGGATGAAGGCTCAATGGGCCCGGTGGACGGGCGTGTTCATCGCGTCGCTAAACGGGATAGCCCAGCTGGCATTCATCCCCGCCTACCCATGGTTGTCGCTGGCCATCTTCTCGTTGGACATGCTGGTCATCTACGGGCTGGTCGCCCACGGACGGAGGCTGGAAGAAGCCTGAGTAGATCAAGCCTCAGACTCAGCGCCGGGATTGAACCGTTCGCACCGCACAACGCGACCGTTCTCGACAATCCGACGTTCCTTAATCAGGGGCATCTACCTATCGTCCACGGGCGCCCAGGAGTGGCCGATCGGCTGTGTGCGCAATGACTGATAAACGGACCCCGACTGCGCGACCCTCATGGCTTCGGCGTGTTGCCGCGGTTGTAGCCTTGTTCGCGCCAGTTGGTATGGCAGTTGTGGCCGCGGTCGCCCTGACGGACAAAGTCGGTATCGCCGCGCTGGCGGTCGGGCTTGTGCTGATCGCCAGCTCCGCCCTGTGGTTGGCCTTGACCCAGCGCGGCGTACGGCGCCTCGTGGGCGCGGCGGCCGTGGTACTCGCCGGAGCCGGCCTCGTCGCTGTGCTGGTGACTCACCGGCACGGATGGCTGGCGTTGACAGCACTGCTCTTGTTGCTAGGACTGTTCGGCTTGGCTGCGCGCTACGCGCTTGGCCGGACGGGCGAGGCGGCAGTGCGCACGACGGCTACCACCTTCACTCAGGTGAGCGCCGCTGAGCGCTCCGTGCTGCTTATCAACCCAAAGTCGGGCGGTGGGAAGGCCGAGCGCTTCGACCTCGCTACTGAAGCTGGGCGACGCGGCGTAGAGCCGATCGTCCTGCGTCTGGGCGACGATCTGCTCGAGCTTGCCGAGAGCGCCGTCGCACGCGGCGCGCAGGTCATCGGGATGGCCGGGGGCGACGGGTCACAGGCTTTGGTGGCGACGGTTGCGGCGCGCCACGACGTCGCCCACGTCTGTGTGCCTGCGGGGACGCGGAACCACTTCGCGCTCGATCTCGGTCTCGACCGCGACGACGTCGTGGGAGCGCTGGACGCGTTTTCCGACGGCGTTGAGCGGCGTGTAGACCTGGCACGCGTGAACGGTCGGGTGTTCGTCAACAACGCGTCCCTCGGTGTCTATGCCAAGGTCGTCCAATCCGAGTCCTACCGCGACGCCAAGCTCAAAACGTGGACGGGCCTGCTGCCCGATCTGCTCGGCCCCGACGCCGAGCCGCTCGACCTGGAGTTCACCGCACCGGACGGGAGCAGTTGCCAAGACGCTCCACTCGTGCTCATATCGAACAACCCGTATGAGCTCACCCACCTAGCCGGTGCGGGCACGCGCGAGCGGATCGACACGGGGCTGCTCGGTGTAGTGGCCGCTCGGGTAAACACGGCCGCAGACGTGTCTCGACTGATGGCGCTCGAGCTGGTGGGTCAGGTGGGTCGCTTCCCTGGCCTGCTCTCGTGGTCGACCCGGGAGCTCGAGGTCCGCTCGGGTGGACCCGTTGAGGTCGGCCTTGACGGTGAGGCACTCATCCTCGATCCGCCGCTGCGCTTCACATCGTTGCCAGGGGCTCTGCGGGTGCGGCTACCCCGTGGCGTGGGCCTTGCACCGGCAGCTCGCGCGGTCGCGCTCACAGGGGCCAACCTGGGCGGGCTGCTGCGCGTGGCAGTCGGCGGGTGAGGCTCCGCTCGGCACGCTTGGCGCTCGGCTTGTCGTCTCCGTGTTGGTCCGCTCGCCTTGGTCTGCTGCCTGCAATCGGGCAATCGATCCTGAGGACATGTCGGATGCGTGCCGATGGTCGGGACGATGAACCGACCCGCCATCACTTATGCCGACCGTGTAGGCGCGCCCGATCCCGCAAGGCACGCCCGCGTCGTCGAGGCGCTACGGGCGCGCGTAGCCACTTCAACCCTGGTGTAGTTGCCAGCCCGTCGCGCGATGCCACAGGCTAGGGGAGCAGAGAACGAGCAGGACGCCCAGTGCATAGCGGGAAAACTGCGCGAGGAGAATGAGTATCTGCACCGATGGATCGATCACGACGAGGACCGGCTCGTCGTGGTTTGTGAGCGGGCGGCTCGGGTTCGAGAAAGCGCTCACGACCTAGTCGATAGCGCCTCTAGGCAAGGGGCGGCGCGACAGTCGCAGGAGGAGGCTCTCTATCTCAGTCAAGAGCGAGTCCACTCCGAACTCGATGGGCTTCGGGCCGCGGAGGCGCCGGATTGGGAATATCTGAAGTTCGGGGCGAGGAGCCCTTGGCTGACGGGAGAGGGGTGGGGACGCGATGGCCACCACAGTGAGCCGGGCTGGAAGAGATGGGTCGAACAGTCTGAGTATTGGGAGCAGATCGAGGACGAGGCGGAGCAGCTCATAATCGACGCTCACGAGCAATACGACCGTCGCAAGAAGGCGCTGGCTGCCGCTGAGCGAGTAGTTAGGTCGATGGACCAAACGGTGGGAGACGCGCTGGCGCGGAGCGCCAGCTGCTTCCGTGACGGGGAGCCAGGCCGGCGGCCGGCGAGGGCCTCCGCGGCGCCGTTTGTGGCCTTCCTCTTGGTCGCGCTCGCGGGGATTTCGATCGCGCCTAAGCCCATTGTGGGATGGATTGCCTTCGCGGTCCTGCTCGTGGTTGTCGCGCTGTCAGTTCGCTCCGCTGTCGGCGATGACTATCGGGCGATCTCGGTAGCGGCGCTGGCCGCGGGCTCGTCGCTGGCATTTTTCAGCGCCGCCTATCTTGCCGTGCGTATCGCCCAGCCAGACGATCTGCTGCGCTCCGGTGTGCCGATCTCGTCGATTGCTGAAGCCAGCTTCACCTCTCTCACGGTGGGCGTTACAGGTGGGACGATCGGGATCGACCTGGGTGGAGCTGCACGCGTTGTTGCGTTTGTCCAGATTCTGCTCACTGTGGGTGCGGTCGCCTCCGGCATCACCTGGGGATGGCGCCGACTGGTCGACGGTCTCGACGGTCGAGGCGCACGCCCGCGTGGCTGACGCTGGAGGTCACCGCGTGTTCGCCTAAACACGGTCCAAGCGCTTAGCGGGTGCCAAGCGAGCAGGAGCCCGAGTGGCACCTGACGCCGTCGCCGGCCCATTTAGGAGAGAATCAGCCCCAATGCGCGTGACCGCCAAGGCCGACTACGCCGTCCGGGCAGCCGTGGAGCTGGCCGGGGGTAGTCAGGAGTCCCCGCGCAAGGTCGACGAAGTCGCCCAGGCCCAGCACATTCCGCTGTCGTTCCTGGAGAACATCCTCACGCAGTTGCGCAGCGCGGGGATCGTGCGCAGCCAGCGCGGACCGGAGGGCGGCTACTGGCTCGCCAATCCCCCCGAGGAGGTCAACCTCGCGCAGGTCATCCGCGCCGTCGAGGGACCACTGGTGGGAGTGCGCGGGCAAAGGCCCGAGGAGATCGAGTACGAGGGCTCGGCCGAATCGTTGCAACAGGTCTGGATCGCGCTGCGCGCCAACCTGCGCAAGGTGCTCGAGCACGTGACCGTCGCGGACGTGGCCGCGGGCAAGCTGCCCAAGGAGGTCATGACGTTGACGCGCGAAGAGGAAGCCTGGACCACGAGATAGCGGCGGATGGACCACCAGATAGCGGCGGAGCGTCTCAGGCGAACACGCGTGGGGCGGGGAGACGGGCGGCGAGGATTTGGCCCTCCTCCAGCTCCAGCTCAGCGGCGGTCTCGCGGGTGACTTGTGCCCAGATGTCGCGGCCGTCTGGGAGGGTCAGCTCGACGCGGACCTCGAAGCCGAGGTGCACGACGCGGCGTACCAACACCTCGACCGTAGTCTCATCCGGATAGGAGGCCCACCCACCCAGGATCTGAATGTCGTGCGGGCGCAGCAGCGCGTCGCCGAGGCGATTGACGGGGCCGATGAACGACATCACGAACTCGTTGCTGGGGTGCTCGTAGAGCTCGCGCGGCTCCCCGGACTGCTCGATGCGCCCTTTGTTCATGACGACGATCTGGCGGGCGACGTCCATCGCCTCCTCCTGATCGTGGGTGACGAAGATGGTGGTGACGTGGATCTGCTCGTGCAACCGGCGCAGCCATTCGCGCAGCTCCGCGCGCACCTGCACGTCGAGCGCGCCGAACGGCTCGTCGAGCAGCAGCACCTTCGGCGCGGGCGCGAGCGCACGCGCCAGCGCCATCCGCTGCAACTGACCGCCCGAGAGCTGTGAGGGATAGCGCTTGGCCAGGCCATCGAGGCGCACGAGGCTCAGCAGCTCGCCCACCCGCTCGCTCACTTCGCCCTTCGGCGCCCGGCGCACGGTCAGCCCGAATGCGACGTTGTCGTAAACCGTCATGTGCTTGAACGGCGCGTAGTGCTGGAACACGAACCCGACGCCACGCACGCGTGCGGGCGCCTCGGTCAGGTCCTGCCCGCCGATCGTGACGTTGCCCGTGTCGGGGGTCTCCAGTCCCGCGATGATTCGCAGCAGCGTCGACTTGCCGCTGCCGCTGGGCCCGAGCAGCGCCATCAGCGCGCCGTCCTGGACTGTCACGCTCACGTCGTCGAGCGCTGTGAATGAGCCGAAATGCTTGGTGACGTTGTGGACCTCGATCGCCATCACACCACCGTATCCCTGTGGGCGCGGCGGGCCAGCAGGTTCATGCCCAGCAGCGTTGCGAACGCCAGCAGCGCGAGCACCACAGCCGCGGCGTAGGCGCCGGTCGTGTCGAAGTTCTCGAAGCGGTCCTGCACATACAACGGCAGCGTCTGGGTTTGACCCTCCAACCGTCCACTCACGATGCTCACGGCTCCAAACTCACCGAGCGCGCGGGCCGTCGTGAGAACGACCCCATATACAACTCCCCACCGGATCGCGGGTAGCGTGACGCGCCGGAACGTCTGCCAAGCGCTCGCGCCAAGGGTGGCGGCAGCCTGCTCGGCGTCGGTGCCGAGCTCGTGCAGCACCGGCACGGTCTCGCGCGCGACAAACGGCAGCGACACGAACGCGGTCGCGAGCACCATCCCGGGGATCGAGAAGATCACCTGGATGCCGTGGGCGGTCAGCCAGTTGCCAAACCAGCCCGTGCGGCCGTACACCAGCACGAGCGCCAGCCCAACGACGACTGGGGAGATCGCGAACGGAAGGTCCATCAGCAGCCCCAGCAGCGCACGGCCACGGAAGTGTCCACGCTCGATCAGCAGCGCGATGCCTATCCCAAACACCGTGTTCAGCGGCACCACGATCGCCACCAGCTCGACCGAAAGCCAGAACGCGTGCATCGCGTTGGGTTCGGTCACCGCGCTCCACACCGGTGCCAATCCGTGTTCGAAGGTGCGATAGAAGATCATCGCCACCGGTGCCCCGAGCAGAGCCAGCAGGTAGCCGAGCGCGAGGAATCGCAGCCCGAGTCGCCGCGCGGTTGCGCCGCCCGCGCTCTCTCGCCCGCGCCCACGCGTCTTGGG
>JBAWFB010000068.1:0-29769 GCA_049591495.1 Solirubrobacteraceae bacterium | reverse complement strand
CCAATGGCGGGCCCTCGAGTCTGCTTCGTCGCGTCCTACGGTTACTTCTTCTTGCCCTTTTTACCCTTCTTGCCCTTCTTGCTGCTCTTTTTGCCTTTCTTGTTCTTCTTGCCCTTCTTGGCAACATGCGCCTTAGTGCCTTTGCTGCTATTGGTGCTGACGGACGCATTGAACACGCTGCTCGGACCCGGAGCCGGCGAAATCAGTGGCGTGATAGCGCCACCGCCAGTCGAGGCCGTGGTCGTAGCCGGGGTCGCGGCCGCAACCAACTTCTCCAGCTCTTCTACTTCTTCTTTGCGTGTCTTTTCTTCAGCGGCGGCCTTTTCTTCGTTGGACTTCTTTTCAGCGGCTGCCTCTTCTTCGTCGGACTTCTTTTCAGCAGCTACTTTTTCTTCGTTGGACTTCTTTTCAGCGGCTGCCTTTTCGTTGGCTTCTGCTTCTGTGATCTTTTTTTCAGCTACTTCTTTTTCGCGAGCCGTCTTGTTGGCTTCTTCTTCGCTTTTACGAGCGGCTTCGTTGGCTTCTATTTCTTTTTCGCGAGCCGTCTTGTTGGCTTCTTCTTCTTCTCTGTATTTCGTTTCAGCCGCTGCCTTTTCTTCTGCGTTCTTGGCTTCCTTTGCGGCCTTTTCTTCCGCTTTCTTGACTTCTTCGGCCTTCTTTTCTTCTTCAGCCTTCTTTTCTTCCGCTGCCTTCTTTTCTTCCGCTTCAGTAACGAAGCTGATCTCTTTGTCGCGTGTGATGCCCTCGTTGACGAACAGCGAGGTCACATCCACCGACTTGTACGAGCTGTTCTGTATCTCGATTCCCGCCAAGCCATGTGAGTTGGTGGTCTCACAGAACTCGCCTTCGGAGGGAATCGGCGAAGGCACCACTGTCGTGCCGCTCAGGCTGACCGTCTTGCCTGCCTGGCCTTCCAATACACCGTTCGTGTCGGTGACATTCCCGGTGAACTGGAGCACCCCAGCTTCCTGCTGAGCATGGAAGCACACCGTCTCATCAGCGAAGGGGTACCCATCGATGTCCTGGGCCTTCGCCACGACGATACGCACATTCTGGTCAGAGGGGCTCGTGCCCTTCGGGAACTCGTAGAGTTCCTTCAACCAGAGGGAGCTGACCGTCTTGACCAGCGGTTCTGAGGTGAGCGCCGGATAATCGACGGGCTCGTACGGATACACGGCCCTGGCCGTGATCGACGAGTGGCCGATTTCTTGGCCGTAGAGCGATTCTAGATCGCAACCATTATTGGCATCGGAGGTGATCCCCGCAATGTGGTTCAGATAGAACCCATCGCCCGGCGTGTACGTCACGTACGCCTCACCGCGCTCGTCGGTGTAGAACGTTTCGGTCCGAGGACCACCAGGGGTCTGGTAGTCGTCTTCCGGCGTCGCTTCGGTCGCCAGACCGGGAGCCCTACGCAGGCATCCTGTCGATTCAGACGAACGTTCGTTGGCGCTGAGGACCGAGGTCCAGAACGTGTACGGTTCCGGATGTTTGTTCAAGAAACCCGGGAAGTCGCCTCCTGGGCTTGGCCCCGTGACACCGGATGCCTCATTGACCGGCCGGTCGGTGGCAGGAATGTACTCGCCGTAGTAGGGGTTGTACAGGTTGTCACCCTCTTCGGCATTGCCCGTGAAGTCGCGGCTGTAGATCTGCGCCTTGCTGGCACCAGATATCTGGCCCACCCCACCGAGGTCTTCTCCACCTTCGTTCTTGGCGATGCTCACATCGACGCGCATCGCCGGCATCGGAGCGTCGTCAGCGTTGAGCCTGCCATCGCTGAGCAACGTTTCGTTAGCCGCCTGCGGATCGTAGGGCCCCACTGTCGCGGTCGCGCCCGACGTGAAGTCGGAGAACGCGGGTCGCGAGAACAGGGCGTGCAGCGGGTCGTTGGTACCGGACGCTTCGTTGGTGGTCGTGGCTTCACCAGGAGTGCCGTGGATGTCCCACAGATCCGGATTGCTGCCAGGCGGTTCTGTTTCATCCGATGAGCTCGCCAGCGTTTCAGCAAGGCTCACCCAGTCGTTCGGCAACGTGTAGCTGGCGTTGCTGAGGATGTTGGACAGCGGAGATTCTTTTACAACCGGGAAGCTGCCCGTGACCCTGATCTGAACCAGGCCCTTATCTTCATTGGTCGCTTCGCTCGGGTTGAACGGGGAAGGAACGAATTTCCCGTCGCCCAGCGGATCGCCCAGGAATTTGGACAGGGCGCTGGAGCTGGTCTGCGACTGAAAGACTTCGCCTTCTTTGCCGCTCAGGCTTGCCTCTGACAGGGTCGGCTCGTTGGCCGTCAGCCAGATCGCGAGGAACTGATGCGAGAACACGATGGCTCCCGTTTCCTCATTGCGAACATCTACTCTGATCCGAGACAGACCCGGGTTCAACGACTTGTAGTTGGTCGCCACACAGCCCTCTTGCTTTTCGCTGTCGCCGACCCGGTGAGCGGGCTCGGATGACCTGAAGAACGCAGCCGGCCCCGGATCGAAGATCTGACCGATGCTGCTCCCTGCTTCGCCATCGGCACTCGGGGGCTGGAACTGATAGCCAGACCAGTCCTCGACCGAATAGTTGACGACCTGACCTTCATAACCCCTTGGGGCAATCGCCGGATCGCACACAACGAGACGCAGGTGCTCGCCAACCCAGGCTACGTACGGGACATTTGCACTCTGTGGCCCGTCTGATCCAGGGCCCGGATTTGGAGCGGCAAAAGCGCCGGACGCCATACTCAGCGCCAACACCACCACTCCAACTGCGGAAACTAGTCCCGCGAATATCTTCCTTATGTTCTGCCGTGGTCGCATTTGTGTGCGGCCTCCTCCTTGAATGAGTGGACTAGCGTCCGCTTTGGACGTTTAGGACTGCCCTTTGTGGGCAATCGAGGCGTGGATGCTAAGAGCATCGCCCGTCCGTGACAATCATCACGTCGAGTAGTCTTGCGCTACGGCAAACGGGTAGGTAGCCCCCCACCCCAACCGCTACCCGAGCCCGGGATCCCTAGGACTGAAGCGGAAAAGACCGGGAGGTCGTGCCCTTTGTCCCGCACACAGAAAGTTATGACAACCGGCTACTTGTTAGCCGTTATCAGATGAATTCGGTAGGTCGGGAGGAGTCTCCTGCCCCAGACTCACCACTCGTGCAGCCTGCACGCGATTGTTCACACCCAGCCTGGAGTAAATCGTGCGTAGATGGAACTTGACTGTGTTGGAAGAGATCACCAGACGTTTGGCGACCTCCTCGTTGCTCATGCCTTCAGTGACGAGCTCGAGCACTTCACGCTCGCGCGCGCTCAGCGCGGCGAGCGGGACATTGGGCTCGGGCTCAAGCGAGGCCGCCTGCCAACCCGCGGGCATAACCGCACGTCCCGCCAGGACGTGGCGGAGGGCGAGGACTACCTCCTCGATGCTCTCGGACTTCAAGACGACACCGTCGGCCTGCTCATTGATAGCGCAATGGATGACTGCTGCCGAAACTGCGTCGCAGAGCACCAGAATCTTCAGCTCTGGATATGCATGCCTGATGTCGGCCACCGCCATCAAGCGGCCTGCCTGCTCATCGGCATCGACGATCACTGCCTGCAGCATTTGATGGCCGGCACCCAACGCCGAGCCGAGTTCGTGGACGTTCGGATAGACGCCCACCACGCGGTTGCCGCTCTTTGCAAGCGTCCAAGTGAGCGCCTCGGTGGCAAGCGCTCCCGCTCTACCCACGATCGCGATCCTTGGTTCAGTCGCCGCCATTGGCAATCAGCGGATGCTGGTTAGCCGCTTCGACGCGATTTCGCACTCCCAGCCTTGAGTACATAGCTCGGATATGGAACTTGACTGTGTTCGGGCTCAGTTTGAGCTCGCTGGCGATCTCCTCGTTACGATGGCCCTGCGCGATGAGTGCGAGTATCTCGCGGTGGCGCGGGCTCAGTCCGACTCGCTGCTGGCGAGGCGAAGCAATCGCGCGCTGCCAACCTGCCGGCATAACGGTACGACCGCTCGCCATGTACTCGATGGCCGCCTTCACGTCTTCGGTCGAGAAGCTCTTGAGGACGACTCCACTGACCCGGTGCTCCATCGCGCAGCGGACAACCTCCTCTCGCGCCTCTCGACAGAGCATCACGATCCCGGACTTGACGTGCCTGCTCAGGAGCGCAACGGTGCTTCGGCATCCACTACCTGGTTCTCCTCCATCGCAGTCGAGCAGGAGCACCGCTGGCCTCTCCTTAGGCTCAGCCGCCAAGAACTGATCCACTGACTCGAACGTTCCCAATACATCGAGGCCCTCCTGGTCTCCCAAAAGACGCGCAGTGACGTCCCTCACCAGACGCTGGCCACCGATCAGTCCAAGCGTTACGACACGACTGGGAGCAGCGAAAGATAATTCCAAAGTGAGCGAACCACCCCACTCGATCGATGCCTTCGCAGGAAGCCCATCAAGCAGGGTGGACTCGGACATCGCAGCAGATATCGCTGGACGCAACTTGTTTGTCTCTGCCAGCATATTCAACCCTTTAGTACGCTACCGCCCCATCGAAAGCTGGTTATCCACCATTTATTTGACCGAAGCGCATCCGCGGCATAGTAGTGGGCTTTAGCAATAAGCGCAAGTCAGGACGCTTGTTCTAGTCAGGCTGAGCAGCAAGTGGCCATAGATTGGCGAGTTCTAGCCATCTAAATGCAGAGAACTCACAAATCTAGGTGTAACGGGTCGCGGCGCCCGTCCCGACCTGCCAACCGACGACCCGGACCGCCGTGCTCAACAGCGGCCGTTGAGCCTGACGCACGTGCGCAGTGCGTCGAGTATCGCTAGACGCTGGGGAAGGGCGCTGGTGCGCAGCGCGAGGCGGCTGCTGCTCTCCACGACCAGCCAGGCGTCCCCCACACGCCGGCCGGTGATGTCGCCAAAGATCCCGCTTTGCTCGTTCACCACCCCAGGATGCCCGACGACCTGGGTGGCGCCGGGCAGCGGCGCGGGCAAGGTACCGGGATGGTGGGCATCGAGCAGCAACGCGACGTCCACTGCCCAGCGGCGATCGGTGATCTCGGTGTCGATGCACGAGAGATACGCGCGTCCGATCACCTGCGAGACCGGCCGTACCCGCAACACGACGTTACCAAGCTGCTGCTGCGCTCCGGGCAGGCGGGAGCTGTCGATCGCGCATGGTCCCGCCGGCGGACTGCGGCGCACAAGCACGCGCTGGCCGCGCGTTCTACCGGAAGACCGGGGGATCGCGAAGAGCATGTGCAGACCGACCTGGGGACTGCGCTGCCAGGAGACGGTCGGGTCGGGAACCCACGGAGTGCCTCCGGGCAGCCGGCGGGTCGCAAGCTCGCGGCCGTTGGCAGCCAGCGCGATCGGTTTGAACACTCCGATCCCCCGCGGTGAGCCACCATGCTCGAACTGCGGAAAGCCGACCGCGACGCGATATCCGTCCGGCAGGCGCGATTCGGGTCGGGTGAGGATCGTGAGCGTCGGCGAAGCGCGCACAGCGGCGACCTGAGGAGCGGTTAGGTAATAAGCAACTTCATAGGAGAAATGCTGGCCTTCGCGCCCGCCCGACCCGCCGACCACGTCGGCGTCGATAAACGGTTCGGTAACGGTGGGCCCACGCCCACAGCCGCTGGCGCCACCTCCATAAAGGCGCTGGAAGTGTCCGTGGCCGAGCGACCGTTCCCGCGTGGTGAAATCCACTTGATCGCACCAGCCCACGTGACCGCCAGTGATGTCCGGCGTAAACGCGATGCGATAGCTGGTACGACCGAGCGATTGCCTCAGCTCGGGCAGGGCACCCGCGAGCGGAGCGGAGGAGCGCGTGCCGTCGAGCAACACCGCCGCCGCCGCGCCGCCGGTGAGCAGCACCATGAAAGCGAGCAACACGAGCGCCCTCGCACCGTGGCGCCTACCCGGGCGCACAGCAGCCGCCCACGTGACACGCTCCCGTGAGTCTGGGTCGGTTGCAAGGATAGTCTCCATCTGCCGCCGGCGGGCGTCGTGCGCAAGCGCCGAGCGCGGATCGGCACTCGGATCGGGCACCGGGTTGCCCGCACGCACGCGGTCGAGTGGATCGTGGCTCATCGCTCCTCTCCAGTCCATTGTGTCCCTCCTTCGCTCAATGGCTCGATCAGCGCACAGCCCGCGTGCACAGGGCGCTCGGTCTGTGCCAGCTCGGACGGCGAGCGTTCAAGTAACTGAGCCAGATGCCCGCGAGCGCGGTGAAGCCTCACGCGGAACGCCGCACTCGAACAGCCGAGCGCACTCGCAGCTTGCGCCGGAGAGAGACCCTCCCATGCGACCAGTAGCAACGCCTCGCGCTCGCGCACCGTGAGCGCGAGCAGCGCATCTCGCAGCTGCGGCTCGACTTCCTCACTCATCGGCTCCTCCTGATCGGTGGGCGGAACGAGCATGCGAGTAAGCCGCGCACTGAGCGCCGCCGAGCGCAGGTGTCCGCGGCGGTGATTAGCGAGCGTGCGGCGCGCTACCCCGTATAGCCAGGGCAACGGCTCCTCCGGCACGTTGTCCAACGCACGCCATGCCACAAGGAACGTCTCGCTCACCACATCCTCCACGATCGCTTGCGGAACCCGACGCAGCACGTAGGCGCGCACAGCCGGATGGCAACGCTCGAACAGCACTTCGAACCGCTCCCGTCTGTGCCTTTCAGGCCGCGCCATCATCTACCTATGTCCAGGTCGCTCACGCACGTTACATTTGCTCCCACGGCGAGTGCGGCCTGACGGTACGTGATCGTGTCCGCGAGATTCGCGGTGGCGCTCATCACGGAACCGTAATGTTGGCCTGACCGACTGGGATTTCGCCGCTCTCGCCGGGCAAGCCGGGTACGGGCATGCTCCCGGCAGGTCCATCGACCCTGACGAGGCCCACAGTGATGTGGGAGCGCCCGCGGCACTGGGCGTTTAGGAGCTCGGTGTAGCGAACGCGCTGTCCGGCGTGCAAATCGGTCTCTGTTGGCCCAAAGCTACCGCCACCGGGGCTGGGGCACTTCGGGTTCGCGGGGTCACTCGGGTTGCTCGTGTTGATCTCATAGTGACTGTCGGCGTTCGCGATCGCGATGCGAGAGACGAAGTTGACTTCGACCAGCACCTGTGGAGCCTCGTGACCGAGTTCGATCCGCCTCAGACCAGCTGGCACCCTGACTCCGCACGGCACGGTGAGCTCGTTGTCTTCGCAGTAGTACCGGGACACCCGCAGACGCACGCTGAGCGGACTGGCGACCTCCGCGCTCGTCAACGGCCGCGAACCGGACGCGAAGTAACCGACCTCGGGGCAGCGCGATGGACGGTTCACTGGATGCTGACGGAGCACGGCCTCAAAATCGGCTAGCTGCGCCGGCGTGAGCTGACTGATCGCGCCACGGAGGCGACCATCCTGGTAGACGCGCCGGTAGACCGCCGGGAACTGCGTTTGCAGCGCCTTCGCGCGTTCCGCTTCTCGCGATCGGCGCTGTTCAGCTTCGTGTCCAGTGACTAGCTCGCAGCTTGTGCCTCGACGATAATTAACGGCACGGATGACGCCGCCGCTCTCTTCTTGGCTGAGTTCGGGCCCGCCGGTCGCCCCGGTCTGGTTGCGAGAGCAAAAGATCGCGTCGGGCAAGCAACCCCTGACCCTGTGCGGGAGCACGATCAGGTACGCGCCATCCGAGCCGATAGTCGGGACTGTCACCGTTTCTCCGGTTGCGTTCTCGTAGCTGATGCTCTGCGCGTCCGGCCCGAGCAGACCGAGGAAAACATCGCGGAGGTCACCAGGCGGGCAAACACGCGCGCTCGGCTTCGCCTGGTAACACCCCAAACGAGCTTGGCGTTCGTAGCCGCGGAGTCCGCTCGCGGGAAGGCCGTAGGCGGCTTCATTCAGGAACGCCTGACCTCTGGCGTCCTCCGTCCCGCAGTTGAACGCTCCTCCCTCCAGGAAGTTCATGCTGAGCGGATGGAACCGCCCGTCGTCGCCGAGTGCGCCGTCCTTACCCAACACCCCTATCCGCCCATCCACAATGCGACCCAGTTGCACGCACATCAAGCCACGCGTCGTCTTCAACACCCGAAGGCCCCACGGCGGTCCACCGTCGGGATCGCTGACGCGAAGCGGAAGCAGGTGCACGCTGCTTGGGATCGCGGCCCCGTTCAAGGCGTCTGCAGCCACAGGCACACCTGGCTGCACAGGGTTCCCGGTCTGGAAGACCCCGGTCGCGGCAAGCGCTGACCCACCAACAAGAAAGCAAGCGACAAGAACGACGAGCGGCCGCGAGGAGTTGGGGCGCAGCCGCGCATACCAGGGCTGGTGGGCCCGACGGCGCAATGCTTTGCGCAATTCTTGCCCCACTTGGTCGAAGTAGTCGTTCATCGTTCCTCCATCTGTGATCTCAACGTCTTCAACCCGCGACTCACGCGTTGGCGCACAACCGACGCCGAGCAGCGCAGCTCGCTCGCGATCTCCTCGTACGAGCGCTCCTGCAGCACCCGCCCCGTGAGTGCGTCCCGCTGCGTCTGCGGCAGCCCCTCCAGGAGCGTGAGGATCTGGTCGTCCAAGCTCGCGAGTTCCTCCACGCGGTCGAGATCCGCGTCGCTCAACACGATCGGCTCGAATCCCAACCGGTGGCGCGCCGAATTCTCGATCCGCCTGCGACGGCGACTCTCAAGCAGCTTGTTGCGGGCGATCCCCAGCAGCCACACCGTGACCGAGCCGCGCTCCGGCCGGTACCGGCGCGCGACCGTCAACGCCGCCGCAAAGACCTCGGCCGAGAGGTCGGCCGCAAGCTCGCGGCTGCCGGTCTCCCGCAGGCACCAACGGACGACCACCGGCAGGTAGCGGCGGTAGAGCAGGTCGAACGCGGCCTCATCGCCCGCCGCAACAGCAACGAGGAGCCGCGCGTCGTCGTCGTCAGAGGAATCCAACATCTACTGGAGGTTTGCGCGAGCCGAGCTAGTTGTGACATGACCCGCGGGCTTGTGGAGCGCGGCAGCCAATCCCAGCCTCTCACGTCGACGATGACTACGGGCAACAGCCTCGATCGATGACTCACCTATGAAGAGAGCTTCGCGATCAGCTCGTCTACGTGTCGCGCGAGGACCAAGGGCTGGTCTTCGGGGATGTAGGTATAGGAGTCGGCGAGGGGCACGAGTCGGGCGTTGGGCAGAATCTGTGCGAGCCGCTCGGCGTGGTGGTAGGGGAACACGCGGTCCTCGCTCGCCCACGCGATTAGGGTAGGGGCCTCAAAGCTGGCGAGCGCCGCGTCGGCTTCGATCGTGTAACGGCGGTGGACCGCGCGCAGCACCTTCGCGCTGTCATGACGCACGCCCCCGATCGTCTGCCCTGGTGAGAGGTAGCTGTCGTAGACGTGTTCCTCGAGTGGGCGCTTTGTCAGCCAGCCGTAGGCGATCGGCAACCGCCGGACGGATGTGAAGCGCATCGTTTGTGCGAGCGGCCACATCGCGCCGGGCACGTGCGCGAGCAGCTGCAGGTAGCGGTAGATCGGGGGCAGGAAGTTCTCAAAGCACTCACACGGTGTGAGCACTAGCGCGCGGACCCGCTCGGGGTGGCGGGTGGCGAGCAGCTTGGCAATCACTCCGCCGGTGTCATTGCCAACGAGCACCGCCCGCTCGATCTCCAGTGCGTCGAGCAATTCGACCACGAGATCTGCGATAGCGGGCGCTGAGAGGCGTGCGTCGCGGTGCAGGGGGATTGTGTGCGCACCCAGCGGCAGGTCTGGCACCACCGCACGGATCGGCTGGGAGAGCGCGGGGACTACGCGCCGCCAGAACCCGCTGTGCAGCACCAGGCCTGCGAGGAACACGACCGGGGTACCACTGCCGAGGTCGCGGTAGCGCAGCGCCCCTGGCGACAGTTGAACCGTGTGCAACGGACCAAGCGCTGCTTGAAATGCGTCAGGGATGGGTGTGTCGCTCTCTACGCTCACGAATCATCCTCGGGGCGCGTGCGATAAGCGCCGTCCCTGAACAGCGCGTTGTTCGCCGTGTTCCAGCGCTCCAGCTGCTCGGGCGTGAAGAACGGCGCGGGGAGGTAGCGCTCGATCGCGTCCTTAAACAGGGCGGTGCCCAGCACGAGTACCACACCCTGCAACGCCGTCCAGGTGAGGTCGGTGTCGGGGCGCAGCAATCCCTGATCGGCAAGCCGTTGCCAATGCTCCCGAACGAGTGCGACGAACGCGTTGAAGATCTCAAGCGCCGCGGACTCACCGTCTGCGGCACAGCGCGCGACATACAGCAGCGCGACGGGGTGCTCACTCACCGCAGCGGTGACGCTGTCGCCGAGCTGTTGCTGCGCGTCGATGAGCGAGCCATCCTCTGGGAGATCGCCGAGCGCGTCGGTCGCGATCTCCACGACGTACTCAGTGACGGCCTGTACCAGCGCGGCCTTGCTCTGAAAGTGGTGCTGCACCAGCCCCGGAGATACCCCCGCCCGCTTGGCGACGTCGCGAATCGACGTCGCCGCAACGCCATTCGTAGCGAAGCCCTCGAGCGCGGCATTGCGGATCCGCGCCAACGCCGTCAGATCGGAAGCCCGTGTACCCATACGTTTGCATGGTAGACGATACGATCGTATCGGTGGGCGTTCGATCTCGGCACAGCTCGAAGCCGAGCAGCTACGGGAATGAGTCCTGTCCAACCGCGGGCTTCTAGGATCGGACGGAGACTCTGTCTTCACTCAAGTGGTCGATCCGACCAACAAGGAGATCCCGATGCCCAATCCCATTTACAGCGCCGAAGCGCACGTCACCGGCGGGCGCGCGAACGGTCACGGCAAGACCAGCGACGGTGCCCTCGAGGTCGATCTGCGTCTGCCCGTGGAGATGGGAGGACAGGGAGGGGGCACCAATCCAGAGCAGCTGTTCGCGGTGGGATACGCCGCCTGCTTCGAGGGTGCCCTTGGAGTGGTGGCCCGCAGAGCGAAGGTGGAGGCCGGGGACGTGGGCATCGACAGTCGTGTGAGCCTTGCTCCCGACGGGCATGGCGGCTTCGTTTTGAGTGTGGGGCTCGACGTGACCCTCCCGTCGTTGGAGAACGCCACCCAAGCTGTGGAGCTGGTTCACGCGGCACACCAGGTGTGCCCGTATTCCAACGCCACCCGCGGCAACATCGAGGTGGCGTTGACCGCCAACGGTCAGCCGGTCGAGGCTTGAGCGGAGACGTTCGCGCGCAGGCCCCATCGCTGCGAGTGCGCACAGGTCGCTAGACCCGCGCTTGTCGGCCTGCGGGCACCTAGCAACTCATCATGACGGACGGCTGTGCGGATCAGATCGGTCTCGCTGGTGCCTGGCGAGAGAGGCCGTCGCAGACGTAAAGAGGCTTGTGATTTCTGGCCGCAAAAACGACTCCAGACCCCCGAAACCTCGAAAATCCGCATCTGAAAGCTAACCTGAGCCATTCGCTGGCGCGCCGCTCGAGGTTTCCATCAGGGACAGGCTGGGTACTAGTAGCTCTGGCTAACGTGTAGCAGGGCGATTCGATCGACCACGGGTGAAGTGAGCCACGCATGAGTGGGCACGTCAAGCGAGCTGTTGGTACGGTAATCGTTACGGTCGTGGTAGTGGCCGCGATCGTGTTGTACGTCGCGCTCTACCTGACGAACGTGCCCGGATCGGTTGCGGCCACCCGCACCCCCATCGGGGCGCAGCTCTTCCTCGCCACCGTGCCGGAAGCCGGGCCGAGCGATCCCCACCCGACGTGGGTCTCGTTCTTTGCGGTCAACGCTAGCGCCGGCGACTGGCGTCACGTCACGACCTACGAAGTCCCGGCCAACTCGCTGGTGCGCATAACCATCTACCAGTACGACGGCGCCTCGGGTCTGCGCAACCCGTTCATCAGCCAGGTATCTGGCACCGTCGGGGGCGTGATGACCCTCGACGGGAAACTCACGCGGACGATCCCCCCCGAAGAAGCGTCGCACGCGTTCGCGCTACCGCAGCTGGGCATCTCCGTTCCCCTCCCGGGCGTGGAAGAAGAAGCCAAGAACGCATGCGAACACGCGCCGTGCTCGCTCACCAACGCCCACCGCACGATCTCCTTCGTGATCCACACGCCGGGCAAGGGCCTCTACCGCTGGCAGTGCTTCGTGCCGTGCGCAGCGGGATTCATCACAGGTTTTGGCGGGCCGATGCAGACGGTCGGCTACATGGGCGGCTTCCTCAAAGTCGTATGAGCGGGGACGACCGCATGCGGGAGGAGGGCGCGCGTCACGACGTGCGCAACGCCACCCTGTTGTGGCTGCTCGCGAGCGCGATCATGCTGCCGATCGTCATCTTCGTCTTCGGGCCCCACCTGCCGCCGGGGAACGGGTCCAACGAAGCCGCGGGCCAGGTTGTGGACAACACGGTGCTGCTTGCGACCGCGACGCCGATCGCGCTGGGTGTGCTCATGTTCATCGCCTATTCCCTGTGGGCCTTCCGCGACCGTGAGCCGCAGTTGCAGTCGGAGGGCGCCGCGCTTCACGGCAACTCGAGCCTGCAGTTCTGGTGGATCGTCGCGACGACCACGGTGGCGCTCTCGCTCTCCGGGTACGGGATCACCCGGCTGCTGGAAACGGGCGCCGGCGGCGGCCAGGGACCGGAACCGATCGCGCTTCCGCCGCACGCCTCGAGCGCGCTGCGGGTGCAGGTAATCGCCCAGCAGTGGCAGTTCACATATCGCTGGCCCTCCTTCGGCGGCGTCGAGACGCGCGAAATCGAGCTTCCAGCCCACACGCTGATCGAGTTCAACGTCACCTCGCTCGACGTGATCCACTCCTTCTGGGCATATCAGCTCGGGGTCAAGGCAGACGCCAACCCGGGCGTCAATAACATCGCCTACGTCACGACCAGGGGACCGCTGGCGTTCGAGGTCCGCTGCGCCGAGCTGTGCGGTGTCTGGCACGGGTACATGTACAACGGCGGGCAGGTCGTGCGGCGCGCGACATTCGCGTCCTGGATTGCGCGACAACGCCTCCAATACGCGCCTGCGACGCGCAACCTCTCGCCCTACTCGAAGACCTACTTCCCGAACCCACTAAGGAGGGCCGGATGAGCGCGGTCGCAGGAACGTCCCCCGGACCGATGCCTGCCCTTGCACCGCTGTGGCGGCGGTTGATCGGCTTCAACCTGCTCACCGGGATCGTGCTCGGCGTCGGCGGCTGGTTCCTCGGCCACTGGATCGGCACGGAAATCCACGGCGAAAGCCTCGCCTACTTCTCTGCGACGGCGGGCGAAAACGACATAGCGATCATGCTCGGCTACCTGCTCGGCGTGATCGGCTTCCTGATCGGCCTCGGCTTCGCCGTCTACCCGAGCCAGCGGCTGCTCGGGCGCGAGCCGACGCTCGCCGAGCGAGAGTCCCACGAACACGGGCTGCTGCGTTACTTCAGCCTCTCGACCGACCACAAGGTGGTCGCGAAGCAGTACATGGTCGGCATCGGGTTCTTCTTCTTCATCGGCGGGCTTAATGCGATGGCGATACGCACCGAGCTGCTTCAGCCGAACACCCACGTCTTCGGCGCGAACCAGTACCTAACGCTCGTCGGGATGCACGGTTCGATGATGATGGGCATCTTCACCTCGGGCGTGCTCGGGCCCTTCGCCAACTGGCTTGTGCCGATCATGATCGGCTCACGGCGCATGGCCTTCCCGCGCATCGAGTCGCTCACCTTCTGGCTGCTGATGGCTGCCGGGGTCATCTTGATCACGACGATCTTCTTCGGTGGCTTCCAGACCGGCTGGACGGGCTACCAGCCGCTAGGCGACCAGGGCACGGCGGGCTATGACGCCTATATCGGCTTCTTCGCGCTCGTCGGTGTCTCGATGACACTGCTGGGCTTCAATCTGATCGCGACGATCGTCACGATGCGTGCTCCGGGCATGACCTGGTCGCGCCTGCCGATCTTCGTCTGGTCGGTGCTCGCGACATCCGGGCTCATGGTGCTCGCGGCGCCAACACTGATCGCGACGCTGCTGATGGCGGCGATGGACCGCACCGTGCAGACGGCGTTCTTCATCCCCGGCCAGGGCGGGAGCCCTTACCTCTTCCAGAACCTCTTCTGGGTGTTCGGCCACCCGGAGGTCTATGTGCTGGCGCTCCCCGGCTTCGGGATCGTGCTCGAGCTGCTGCCAGTGTTCACGCGCAAACCGCTGTGGAGCTATCGGCTCGCAGTCGCGGGGATGCTCGGCGTCGGGATCCTGAGCTTCTTCGTCTGGCAGCACCACCTATTCGTCTCCGGCCTGAACGCCGACCTGCGGCCGTTCTTCTCGCTCTCCACCGAGCTCATCTCGATTCCCACCGGGTTCATCTTCCTGTGCGCGCTCGGCACGCTCTGGCGCGGTCGCATCCGCTTCACGGTGCCGATGCTCTTCTGCCTCGGGTGGGCGTTCAACTTTCTCTGGGGCGGTGTCTCGGGCATCTTCCTCTCAGACGTGCCGAGCGACGTGACGACGCACGGCAGCTTCTTCGTGATGGCCCACTTCCACTACGCGATCATGGGCGGGCTGATCTTTGCGTTCTTCGCGGCGATCTATTACTGGGTGCCGAAGATGTACGGCTACAAGCTCTCCGAACGCCTCGGCAAGTGGCATTTCTGGATCATGTTCCTGGCCTTCAACTCGACCTTCGCGCCGCTCTTCGCGCTCGGCTTCCTGGGCATGCCACGGCGTGTGGTCACCTACGCGACGAACCTGCAGGGCTTGAACGACTGGGTGAGCGCGTCGGCGTACGTGCTCGGACTCTCACTGTTGCTGTTCCTCGTGAACGCGGTCCGATCGCTCGTCTTCAAGCGCGAGCCCGCGGAGCGCAACCCGTGGCGGTCGAAGTCGATCGAGTGGCAACTGCCGACGCCGGTTCCGCTGCACGACTTCGACCACCTGCCTGTGTTCGACGGCGATCCCTATCCCTACGGCGAGGGGTCAGTGCCAGCGTCTGCGGTCGTGCCGGCCGAGGGAGGAGCGTAGGCGATGGAGGCGTCGGCGCCGCTCACCGAGCAGGTCCAGGCCGAGCCGCCAGACTGGCAGCCGCACGCGATACGGCTCGGCGGACGGCTGCTGTGCGGCTCGATCACGTTCTTCTTCCTCGCGTTTCTGTTCGCGTACTTCTACCTGCTCGCTCTCAACACCAATGGCCACTTCAGGATCGGGAGCACGCAGCCGCCGGTGGGCCTGGGTACGCCGATCGCCGGGCTGATGCTGATTGGTGCGATCATCTATCGCCTGGCCGCGCGTCGCCAGTTTGCGGACGTGTTGCCGGCTGGGATCGTCGCGCTGGTGTGCACGCTCGCCGCGGTCGCGTTGCAATTCTACGAGTACACGACGCTCAGCTTCGGTGCCGCGAGTGGGGGATATGCAGCCGTCTTCTTCGGCTGGACCTTGTGGTATGCGGTGCTCGCGCTGATCGGCGCCTTCTGGATCGAGATTCAGGTCGCGGGCCTCGTGCGCCGGCGAGCAGGTGCGAGCGAGCGACGCTCGCGGCGCGAGGGCGTACCCTCCGACGACGACGAGTTGCTGCGCGCGGGCATCGAGGCGTCCTCCTTCTACTGGGCCTACTTCGCGGCGATCGGCGTGATCGCGTTCATCGTCCTTTATCTGGTGTGAGGCGATGAGCCTGAGCCACTGGTCGTGGGATCCCTCGCTCGTGTACGTGGTGCCGGCGGCGGTCCTCTATGCGCTAGGGAGCCGGCCGAAGGCAAGACGGCCGAACGTGCTTCAGGCGGTGGCCTTCTACACAGGGCTGCTGTCGATCGTGATCGCGGTCGACTCTCCGATCGACGCCTATGCGGACGAACTGCTGTGGGTGCACATGCTTCAGCACATCATCCTGCTCACCGTTGCGCCGCCGTTGATCCTGCTCGGGCGTCCGTGGCCGACGATGTGGCGAGCGCTGCCGCTGCGCTCGCGCACCGCGCTCGCGCGCGGAGTCGCCAAATCACACCTCGCCGCCCCGCTGCGCGCCCTCGCGATGCCGCTCGCGGCGTGGATACTCTTCAACGGGGCGATCATCGTCTGGCACATTCCCTCCGCGTACGACCTCACAGAGCGCAACGGCGCGGTGCACGCCGCCGAGCATGCAACGTTCTTCTTCTTCGGCCTGCTGTTCTGGGCGCGGGTCATCGACACCGGCCCGCTGCGCCCGCACCTCGCGTGGCCGGCTCGGATCGCTTATATCGTGGGCGCGATGATCGTCGGCTGGGTCCTCGCGATCGTCTTCGTCGTGGCGCCCGAACCGATCTACCAGCACTACGCGGACCTTCGGACTCGTCCCGGCGGGATCAGTGCGCTCACCGACCAGCAGCTCGCGGGCGGGATGATGTGGGTCGGGGGCTCGATCGCATACACGATCGCGCTGCTGATCGGGCTGTATCAGTGGGTCGCCCCGGAGCCGCCGCCGCGCGCGCCGGTACTCGACGCGGTCGGCTTCCCGGGTCCCCCCGACCGCCCAACGCCCGCCGCGAACGGATCCCCGATCCCGGCACTGCCGGAGGCCACGCAAGCGAGATGAGGAGGCTGAGCGGATGACAACAATAATGCTGGGCTCGTCGTACCTGTCGGCATCGCTGCTGACGATGCTTGTCCCGATAGCCGCGGTGATCGTCATGCTCACCTGGGGCGTGTTCGTGATACGGCGCCACGAGCGTCGCCGCGAGCACGACGATTCGTAGGGGCAATCGTGCCGCGGGCCCTCGGCTCGGACACGCGGCGGGCACTCGCGCTCGGTGTCCTCGTCGGCGTCGGCGTCGCCGCGCTCGTGGTGGGCGCGCTCGCGTTCACCCGGCCGTCACCGCCGTCACCGTCGCAGACCGCCGCGCTCGCAGACAACCCCACGCTCGACCCCGGCACGCCAATCCACGGGGCCGCCCCCGACTTCACGCTGACCGATCAGTTCGGACGATCCTTGTCACTGTCCGCTTTCCGCGGCAAGGTCGTGATCCTCGCGTTCAATGACCCACAGTGCACGACGATCTGCCCGCTCACCACCACCGCGATGGTCAAGGCCAAGCGGCTCCTCGGGCCAGCGGGGGCTCAGGTGGAACTGCTGGGCGTCGGCGCAAATCCCGCCGCGACCGAAACACGCTGGGTGCGCGCGTACTCGGAAGCGCACGGGATGATGCACGCCTGGCACTTCCTCAACGGTCCGCTCGCGCAGCTCAAGCGCGTTTGGCACGCGTACGGAATCGAAGCGCAGATCGTGGCCGGTCAGGTCGACCACACACCCGCCGTGTACGTGATCGACACGCAGGGAAAGCTCTCACGCCTATTCGTGACCCAGATGTCCTACTCGAGCGTGGGACAGCTCTCATCGCTCTTCGCACAGGCGGCTGCGAGCTTGCTACCAGGACATCCGCTGGTGCGTTCCGCGGCTTCCTACGCCCAGATCCCCCTGATGGAACCGGCGAGCAACGTCACGTTGCCGCGGGCCGGCGGTGGCAGCGTGCGGCTCGGCCCAAGCGCCAAACCGCGGCTGATCCTATTCTTCGACACGTGGGACTCCGAGGTGACGGGCCTCGCGCGGGAACTCGAGGCACTCGACGCCTACGCCGAATCCGCGGGCCGCGAGGGACTGCCGGCGCTCACGGCGGTTGACGAGGCGAGCGTCGAGCCATCGCCCGCCGCGCTCCCGCGACTGCTCCGATCACTGCGCCACCCGCTCTCATACCCGATCGCGATCGACTCGAGCGGCCGTCTTGCGGACGGCTACCGGGTTCAGGACGAGCCCTACCTGGAGCTGATCTCGCCGTCGGGTGACTTTCTCTGGTACCACGATGTGAGCACGGGAGGGTGGCTCACGCGCGCCGCGCTGATCAGCCAGATACATGCCGCCCTCGCTCCGGCCCCGAGCTCCACGGAGGTAGGCGCCTATGCGCGCCACCAACTGGCGAGCTCGCCCCCGGCGCTTGCGGAACTACACCGCCAGGCCGGTCAGCTCATCGGCTCCGAGTCGGCGCTTGCGGCTCGCCTGCGTCGCCTGCGTGGTTATCCAGTGGTGCTCAACGTGTGGGCGTCCTGGTGTGGGCCCTGCCGCTCGGAGTTCCCTCTGCTCGCCAACGCGTCCGTAACATACGGACGGAGGGTTGCGTTCCTCGGTGCGGACACCGAAGATCAGGCGACGAACGCCCGCTCGTTCCTAGCTGACCACCACGTGGCATACCCCAGCTATGAAGCCAGCACAGAAGCGCTCAGCTCGTTCGCCGCGTTCGAGGGCGTCCCCACCACGATGTTCTTCGATCGCGAAGGAAAGCTCGTCCACGTGCACTCCGGCCAGTATGAGGCACAGGGGACGCTCGATCACGACATCGAAAGCTACGTGCTCGGAGATTGACCGCTCATTCTTCTTCGCCGGCAGGTTCCTTCTCGTGTGAGGATTCGATGAGGTGGAAGTCGTTTGAGCGAGCGGGGAAGGAGCAGTAGGCCTTTATCGTCCCGACATTACGGACGCTTCCGCGATCATCGTCGCAGCGACCTTCGTTGGCGTCATATTCGCGCATCTCTTCAATAGTCAATGGCTGCGCGCCTGGTTGGTGCCGTCCGATCGGCTCTCGCGCGCCACGCCTGACGCTAGTGCTGGTGCCGCCGACGGTGTGACTGTGCGTGCTCTCGGTTGCGGACCTAGAGCCCGCGCCGCATCCGGCAAGCGCCGCGCTCACCGCAAGTGCGCTCAATAGCAGGCTCAGCGACAGCCTATGGGCCACTGCGAACCCCTACCGCCTCGGAGGCGCTGCCGAAATCATCCGCTGCGAACTTTCGCTCATGGTCTGATATCGAGAGTACCGCCGGAGCTGGCGGATTTGGGCAGTGAATGGGCAGTAACGCGGCGGCTACAGCGCGGCGAAGCAATTGCTTCGCCGCGCCGCACAGGCCGAAAGGCTCCTGTCCTAGCGGCTTCCCGGCTATCGCCCTAACCGGACGGTATTTGAACCACGAGACGGTCAATGTGATCCAACGACTGCACGCAACGCTGTAACTACTGCCGTTCTACGAGCGCTTTGAAGTTTTGGAGACCTTGTTCGAGACTCTTGACATTCATGCGCTTGACGATGAGCGCATCAGCGATCTTACCGAACACGCCGCCCGGCAGCACATAGTCGAACGTCGTTGTCAGGCGTGTTCCATCGCCTTCCGGGGTGAGCTCCCAGCGAGCGCGCCCCGACAACATGCCATCCATCTGCAAGAGCTGCAACTTCCCCGGCTGATAGTCGAGAACGGTCTCGGTGATCGACATGGACATACCCGCCGACTTCGCCTTGAAGACGACCCTGCCCCCTACTTCGGGGAAAGGAGCGGCGATGTCGATCTCCGTCATACCCGGATACCAATCCGGCCACCGACTGGCATCGCTCAAGAGCGCCATAGTCTCCTGTGGCGAGGCTTTGATCTGGACACTGCGTTGCACAATCGCCATCGTGAATCTCCTCACTCTCTCTTGGTCCTCACGCCTCCGCGACGCGGCTGGACCAATCGGTCGGACCGGACAGGACCATAGACGAGCCCCGGCGCTCTCGACAGATCGCCCCTCAACGCAAGCGAAAGCCAAGACGCCGCTCGATCACGTGCTCGCAACGGACGAGGAACAGAAGTCCGTCACGCTGAGTCCCATACTCCCGCTTAGACCCTGTACCGCAAGCCCTCCAAAAACGACCTTCGTCTGTTGCTCAGCCTGCTCCCAAGCTGTGGGAGATGGTGCTGCTTGGCCCAAGCCGTCGTCACGCTACTTGACTGCGATTACGTCGATGGGCTGGATGTCGGGCTCGGAGGCGAGCAGATCCTCGGCGACCTGGGTCAGGGCTTTGGGTATCTCGCCGTTGATGTGGGCTTGACGGGCGTCCTCGGTCTCGAAGGTGTCGAAGATGCCGTAGTGGGTGTCGTCGAGCTTGAACGCGTACCACGTGACGGTCCCCTCCTCAGCTAGCGCCAGCGCGCGTCCGTCCTCCAGGAACGCCCGCAGCTCATCGCCCTTGCCGGGCTTTGCCTCGAGTCGTGCGAGTAGCCCAAGTTTCACGGTCATATCGGTCTCCTTTGTGTTGGTTTCGATTTGCGGTATCAGGGCGATGTCGAGCATCAGTCTGAGACGTTCCAGATCTGTCCAGTGCCGCCCGTACGAAGGTGCTCGAGAAGTGCGCTTGCCGATCGCTCGGGGGTGAGTAGTGTGCCGCTCTTGTGCATCGCGATGAAGCGCTCGTGCAGGTCGGGGCCGATCGCGGCCGGGTCCTGTTCGCGTATCCAGCCCTGCATCGCGGTGTCCACAGCGCCCGGCCGGAAGACGTTGGCGGTCACACCGGTGTCGCGCAGCTCGGCCGCGAGGTTCAGCGTGTGTGCCTCCAGAGCCGCCTTGGTCGCCGTGTAGGCGTTCCCGCCGATCATCGCATCGGGGTTGGCAGCAACGCCGCTTGAGACGTTGACGATCCGGCCCCACGCGCGCTGGATCATGGCGGGCAGGGCGGCGGTGGTGAGCCGCACCGGCGCGAGCAGGTTGATCTGCAACGCCAGCTCCCACTGTGCGGGGTTGATGGTCGCGCTGGGGCCAAGTGGCCACACGACGGCGGCGTTGTTGACGAGGATGTCGATCGGACCGAGATCCTCGCTGACTCGAGCGAGCGCTCGCTCGGCCACGTTCGGGTCGCCCACGTCCGCCGTCAGCGCCAGTGCGTTGTGTTCACCGATCTCTTGGGCGACGCCGTTGATCTCTTTGGTTGTGCGGGCGAGCAGCGCAACACGAGCGCCATTGTGGGCGAGCCCGAGCGCGATCTCCCGCCCGATGCCGCGGCCAGCACCGGTGATGAGCGCCACCCGCCCTTGCAACTCCGCGCTCACGTGTTGACTGCGTCGAGTGCGATAAGGATCTCGGTGGCCTCAGAGCGGGTCGTGTAGTCGGGGTGAACGTCCACCCAGCGGACGGTTAGGTCCGGGTCGAGGATCAGCACGGTTGGCATTGGGATCGCTGTCGTGCCGTCGGCGTTGACCGCCTCGAGGTCGAGGCCGAGCTGTAGCTGCGCCGCGCGCGCCTCCTCCGATGGCGCCGTGAGAATGCCGACGCTGCGAGCCAGGGTGTTGCCGGGGTCGGAGAGGACGGCGAAGCTCAGGTCGTTCTTCTCCTGCATGCTCAGGGATCCGTCCGGTGTCTGGGGACTGACGGCGAGAAGTGCGACGCCGCGACGATCGAGCTCGCCCAGCAGTTCGGCCTGATAGGTGTTCAGCGCGATGTTGCAGTACGGGCACCACGCGCCGCGGTAGAAGACGAGCACGCCGCGGCGGCCGTCGAGCGCTGCCTGCAGCGTTGTGGCGTGCCCGTGGGGGTCGAGCAAGTCGCTATCCGGCAGGAGCTCGCCGACGGCGATGATCCCCACGGGATCGAGAGTCGCCAACGCCGTCTGTTCACGCGCGAACGCGCTCTTCACCTCGGCTGGAAGTGCTGCTGCGTGGCCCTCGGCCAGTCCCTGTACCTGCTCTGCGATCGTCATGTGGCTCCTTCGGGTCGCTGATCCTCTGCCCGCATGGGGCGGGCTCGTCAGATCTCAGCGTCCGTTCGTGGGGCCGGTCTTACCTGTCAGTCGGAGAACTGCGTCTTCGGTCGCGGTTGGCGTGGCTCACAACCCTCAACCATCCGAGCGCGCGACGGCAAGCAGGCCCCGGAAGTCCTCGCTACAGGGGCCGCAGACGTGCAGGTGGGCAGCCACCCCGGGGTAGGTGATCTCAGCGTCGGCGAAGTACAGCAGGCGGTCCACGTACGCCGCGAGCAACCCGAACGTCTCGCCGCAGCCGACGTCAGCCGCATCCGCATCCAGAAAGCGCCGCAAGGATTCCCATCCGCTCATTCCGGCACCAGATCCTCGTTCTCCATGTAACCGTTAGCGACCAGCCGCGCGCGGAGCTTACGCCGGGCGTCGAACAGCGACTTGTAGATAGCGTTGCGGTTCGACCCGAGCTCCTCCACGAGCACGTCCAGAGGAACACCTTGCAGGACGACCGCGACGAAGATCCGCCGTTGGCGCGACGTGAGATCCTCATCGACCGCGCGACGCAGCAGCACGAATATCTCCCCCCACTCGGTCGCCTCTGCAGGACCAAAGCCGAAGCGATCGGGCAGAAGCTCCCAATCCTCATCCAGTCGAGTTGGGGCCGCCCTACGCCAGGCATGGCGCGTGAGCTTGCTGGCGACCTCGAGCACCGCGAACTTGTACGCCCACGTCGTAAAGCGGCTATCGCCTCGAAATTCGCCCAGCTTGGCGACGATCGCCAGCAACGCGTCATCCGCTGCCTGCTGCGCCACATCGTCAAGCTCAGACCCCGCGACGCCCACCGCTGCCGATCGCCTCGCCGCCTCCGCACGCGCCGCTCGAAGCAGCAGCTCCCGCAGCCGTGCCAGGGCCGCATCACGCCGATAAGGGGCACCACCGCCAAGTGCGGCCAGCCACTCGGCGGACTCTCGGTCCAATGGTCCACGTCCCGGCACAAGCGATGAGGCGAACTCCACAGCATCAGCATGCCTCATCGACACAAGATGCCACGAGCAGATCGAGCCAAAATGGGTCAACCCATCGCGGTCAGGTTCTGCGAGGTACGCGTGTCTTAGGGGTATGTACATCGCATACCTCATAGTCACGATCCTGGCGGCACTCGCGAACGGGTATGCCGCCTGCCTGAACTTCCTCGGAGCCGAGTCGGTCAAGGTCGTCGCCGAGAAGGTAGAGGTGTCGCAGAGATGGATGATCCCGTTCGGCACGCTATTGGCGGCCGGTGGGATCGGACTGCTGGTTGGCTTCGCCGTGCCGGTGCTGGGCACGGTCGCGGCGATCGGCCTCGTCGTGTACTTCATCTGCGCACTGAGCGCGCACATACGCGTGCGCGACCCCAATGTCGGTGGCGCGGTCAGTTTCCTTGTGCTCGCCACGGCTGCACTGATCGTAGGTCTCGTCTACAACAACAAATGGTGAGCTGAGGATGGACGAAAGCAATTGGCTAACCGAACGCTTCCAGGAGCACCAGGGACACCTGCGCGGCGTCGCCTATCGGATGCTCGGCTCAATGAGCGACGCCGACGATGCCCTCCAGGAGGCATGGCTTCGGATCCACGACCAGGACTCGGCGGGCGTCGAGAACATGCAGGCCTGGCTCACCACGATCGTCGGGCGAGTGTGCCTGAACATGTTGCGCTCACGGCGAGCGCGCCGCGAGGGACAGTCCTCAGAGGCGCACCTACCCGACCCCATCGTCACATTCCCCGACAGCATCGACCCCGAGCAAGAGGCGCTGGCCGCCGACTCGGTCGGCCTGGCGCTGCTGGTCGTGCTCGACTCGCTGACTCCAATGGAGCGACTGGCGTTCGTGCTGCACGATGTGTTCGGCGTGCCATTCGCCGATATCGCCACCGTCCTTGAGCGCTCTGAAGCCGCGGCTCAACAGCTCGCCAGCCGCGCACGGCGACGCGTGCGGGGCTCCCCCGAACCTGATCAGGACCTCGCGCGACAGCGGGAGGTCGTTGACGCGTTCTTCGCCGCCTCGCGCGACGGCAACTTCCAGGCGCTCCTCGAGGTGCTCGATCCCAATGTCCAGCTACGGATCGACGGCGGCGTGCTGCGCGGCAACGCCTCGCAGGTTCTTCGCGGCGCGCATGCCGTATCGGATTACTCCGCCACCTACTCCAAGCTCTACCCGTTCGTGACGCCAGCACTCATCAACGGTGCTGCCGGAGTCGTGGTCGCCCCTCGCGGGCGGGTGTTCTCGGTCATGGCGTTCACCGTCACCAACGGCAAGATCGCTCAAATCGATGCGCTCGCCGACCCAGAACGACTTGCACAACTCGACCTCACCATCGCTGGCTCCTGACACCTCAGGCCACGGGAGTTGATTGGCCTGCGTTCGGCGAGCGACCGATGTGCCGCTTACTGGATGGGGCGGTCGCGCTCCTCGGCTGGGCTCTCGTGGTGCCTGTCAGCTTGCGCAGACGGCGATGCGATCTGCAATGCAGCCATACGGGGCTCCCTTAAAGGTCGGCAATAAGATCGCCGACCAAGCTTCCCGGCATCGTCGCTTACCGTACTGATCCCCTGTCCATAAGACGCGGTCGTCCGGCGAGCTCTCGACTTCGTTAGTGGGTCGTGCTTTCTAGGACTGCGTCGAGGTGTCCGCGGGTCTCCTCGGTGTCGGCCTCGGTATCGCGCAGTGTGTTGCTAGTGTCGTGGCGGTTGCGTAGTTGGCTTGCGTAGATCGTGGCGTCGGTGTGCTTGACGATCAAGGACGCGACTCCGACGGCGAGCATCGCGGGGAGGACGATGCCGATGCTGCCGGTCATCTCGGCGACCATCAGCATGATCGCCAGGGGTGCTCTGGCGATCGAGCCGAAGCACGCCATCATCCCGACGATCACATACGGCGCGGGATCGTGGCCGAGGGATGGGAAGACTGGTGCGAACAGCCGCCAGACGGCCGCGCCGATGAATGCGCCGATCACCATGCCGGGGCCGAAGATGCCGCCCGAGCCACCGGAGCCGATCGAAAGCGACGTTGCGAGGATGCGGATGAACGGCAGTGCGAGCACGATCCACAGCGGGATCGAGTTGAGCCGGGCGCCAAGGGCTTGCTGGACGAAGCCGTAGCCGGTGCCAAGCACCTCCGGGATGACGATCGCGATCGCGCCGACAAGTAGACCGCCGATAGCCGGGTTCAGCCACCGCGGCAGCGGCGAGCGAGCGAACAGTCCAGCGATCCCGTAGAAGCTGCGTGCGTAGAGCAATCCGATGAGGCCCGCCAGAACACCGATCAGCGCGAACCACACGAGCTGTGAGGGCTCGCTGAAGACGTAGCTGCCATGAGATCCGAACAGCGCGCCGAACCCCTCGACCGAGCCGAAGATGAGATAGCCGACGGCCGAGGCGACGAAGCACGGCAGCAGCGCACTCGCGTCGAAATCGTCGCGATAAAGGATCTCCGCGGCCAGCACCGCTCCGCCGAGCGGCGCACCGAAGATCGAGCCGATACCCGCTCCGATGCCAGTCGCGACCGCGGTGCGGGAGTCCTCAGGGCTGAGATCCAGCGTACGCGCTAGCAGCGAGCCGAAGCCTGCGCTGATCTGTCCCGTCGGTCCCTCACGACCACCCGACCCGCCCGACCCGATCGTCAAAGCCGACGCCACGAGCTTGACCACAATCGCTCGCACCCTCACGCCCCGCGGGTTGTGATGAACCGCCGCTATCGCCGCATCGGTCCCATGCCCCTCCGCCTCCGGCGCAAACGCAAACACGAGCACCCCACTGGCGAGACCACCGAGAGCCGCGATCAGCGGCAGCGCCCAGGCATGTGCGGGGGATGCCGAGCCGATCACATTTCCCTCCCCGATCGGACTCGGCACCGTATAGCCCGCGATTACGCCGAGCAACAGATGCGTGCTCAGCTTCAACGCCGTGTAAAACACGACCGCCCCGGTGCCCGCGATAGCCCCGATCGCAACTCCGAGAACGATCCAACGCTGCACATAGGACGTACCAGAAATCCAGCGAGCAACGCGTGCCGCAGGCGACCAAGGACTCACAGATCCCATCCGCTGCTCCAATCCTGCTTGCGCACCTCCCCAGCAGCATCGGCCAAGCGTTGCAACGCCTCCGCCACCGAGGCCTGCTCCCCACTGGGAATCACGGCAAGCAACTCAACGATCTCACGTCGCCGCCGCTCTGTGACGCCGGCGACCAGCTCCTGCCCACGCGCGCTGAGAACGAGCCTCACCTGACGACGATCCGCAGCATCGGCGCGCCTGACGATCAGGCGCTTGCGGACAAGCCGATCACACATCCGCGATGCCGTAGACGGCTTGACAGACAGCAGCTCAGCGAGCGTCGTGAGGCTCTGCGGACCACGCGAGGCAAGGACCACGAGGGAGCGGTACTGAGTAAGCGTGACCTCCTCACCCGCATCCGCCAACGAGCGCGCAGCGACCGCAACGAGGGCTCGACTAGCGCTGAGCACAGACTCAAGAACCGGATCACCCCCGGCCCCCTTTGAGGCTTCCACAGATGCTTGCATAATGCAACTATTGTAGACGCTAACAAAATCTGGTCCAGCCTTAGCACCAGGCTGTCGGGCTTCAGCGCTCTAAGGCCTTGCAGCGTGTGGCGGAGCGGACGCTATAGCGGACGGTGTCGTCGAGGTGACGAAATCGCTCACGACCTCAACGAAGCGCGCTGGCTCATCGAGCTGGGGAAAGTGACCGGACTCGGTGAAGATCTCTAGGCGACTGCTCGGGACCTGCTGGTGCGCGGTGTGGGCGTGTGAGACCGGGATCAGCGAGTCGTGCTCTCCCCATATGAACAACATCGGCGCGCGCTCAGCGAGATACAGACGGTCGGTAGCGTCGACGCGCTGTCCGCTGGGCTCGACGACCGACCGAATGGTCCGCAGGAACGCTTCGCGGGTCGCCCTGTCACCCAGCGTGGCATGCCCTCGAGCGCTCTCGCGAAGATCTGTTCCGGCGCGAAGCCCCAACGACCCGAGGAGACCACCCGCGAGACGACCCGCATCGAGCACCCGACTTGACGCGAGTATCGGCAGCACGAACCCCGCCCCCGGGAGCGTCGCGGCGCGAAGCAGGAAACCGACCTCGCGGCCGAGACCGCCGCTGTCGACGAGCACCAGCCGCTCACAGCGCTCCGGGAACTGGTAGGCGATCTGCATCGCGATTCCGCCGCCCAGCGAGTGTCCTACGAACGTCGCCCGATCGTGCCCGAGCTCAAGTAGCAGATCGCGGACGATGCTCGCATGGGCGCCGAGTGAATAGTCGCCCGTCGGCTTGGCGGAGCTGCCGTGGCCGAGCAAGTCAGGAGCAATCACGGTGAAGCGCCTGGAAAGGTCCCTCATCACCAACCGCCAGGTCGAGGACTCCGAGGTGACCCCATGGATCAGGACGACGACAGGGCCCTTGCCTGCCAGGCGGTAGGCATAACGGTTGCCATGGAGGGTCAGACGGCGGAGTCGCGGATTCGGGGTTGCGCTCAAGCTCGACCTTTCAGAGACGTCTCCTCGGCGACCGTAGCGCGATCAGCGATCCGTCGGACAGAGTGATTGAACGACGACAATCGAATCACCGCGAAAACGATAACGCCCATCGACAGCGGACAAGGCGTCTGCTTATCGTCCACACTGCTAGCACCGATTCAAGACTGGCCAGTACTGACGAGTTCTTGGCTAGCTCCGCAGAGCGCTCCAGATGGACACAGCTCGGCGGCGACCCTGCGGCGGGGATTTCGGATTCCGGCGAGCGCGATCAGACCTCCGCTGGCGACGAGCACGGCTGCGATTGTGTCGGCAACCCGGAAGGCGTGCACGGATGCGTCCTCGAAGGTCGCTCGTAGGAGAGCCCGCTCCCGGGGGGCACTTCAGCGAGGCTGGGCGAGCCGAGGGGCTGTCGCTTGGCGCGGCTGATCGCGGCGCGGCTGCCGGGACCGAGTGCGGTCCGTCGTAGCGTCGCGTCGACGTGGCTAGCGAACGCAAGAGAGACGACGGCTCCGAGCACAGCGACCGCGAAAAGCTGCGCGACGCGTGAGAGCGTTGTATTCACCGCGGCTGCGACGCCCGCGTGATCCTCCTCCACTGCCCCGAGGACCGTGGCGGTCAACGGCGCGACGAGCATCGCGAGTCCCAGCCCGAACACGAGCAGCGCCGGCAGGACCTCGTTGACGTAGTCGGCGCGCTGATCGATGCGCACCAACAGCAAAAGGCCGCAGCCGGCAACGAGCGCGCCGACGCATATTGGCACCCGCGACCCGATGCGGTCGGCGAGTGCGCCGAAACGGCGGGAGAGCACGATCATCAGCGAGGTGACCGGGAGAAGCGCAAGGCCCGCCTGAACGGGGGTGTAGCCGCTGACCTCCTGCAGAAACACAGGCAGCAGAAAGATCACGCCCCCCAGCCCAAGGTAGGAGGTCAACGTCGCCAGGTTTCCGATCGTGAAGTTGCGCTCGCCAAACAGGCTCAGTGGGAGCATCGGCGCTCGAGTTCGCGTCTCGTGCGCAATAAACGCAATTGCTCCCAGAACCCCTATCACGAGCGAGCCCACCACCAGGGTGCTCCATCCGCGCACTGGCTCCTCGGTCACCGCGAACACCGAACCCGAGAGCGCGACCGCCGCCAAGAGCGCCCCAGGGAGGTCGAGACGCCCACCGGTGCCAACGCTCGCGCTCCCGGGCACGCCACGAGCAATCAGCGTCACGGTCACGAGTACGAGCGGCGCATTGAGCAGAAAGATCAGGCGCCAGGAGCCGGCAGCGATCAACACTCCCCCGATGAACGGGCCAATGACCCCGACGATCGAGCTGAGCGCAGTCCATGTCCCAATCGCCCTGGCGCGCTCGTCTTCGGGAAACGCGTGGATGATCACTGCCAATGCGGTGGGCGTCACCAGTGCCGCGCATACCCCCTGCATCGAACGAAACGCGCATAGCTCGGGGATCGACGACGCGACCGCGCAGAGAGCCGAAGTGAGACCGAAGCCGGCAACGCCAACCAAGAACACGCGCTTCTGACCGAATACATCTCCAAGCGAGCCGCCGATCAGCAACAGCGACCCGAGCGTCAGCAGATACGCGTTCGTCACCCACTGCTGACCCGCCAGACCGCCACCGAGGTCGTCTCGAATCGCGGGCAACGCCACACTGGTTACAGTCGCGTCGAGGAACACCACGCTCGTACCGAGCACAGCTGCGAGCAGGGTCAACTGCTTCTCACGCGATGTGGCCATCAGTCGGCCGTCCATCGTATGGATGGAAGCAGCTATCTGCCGAAGTCAGCCGAGGCGCGGCCCATGCTCCCGCCCGTGTCGGTGATGACGCAGGCTTTACCTTCAAGCCGGAGCGACATCTCCTACGCCGGCTCGCCTTCCGCGTGGAGCGCCTCGGCTTCGGCGACGCCCACGCTGTCCGTCACTTTGGGGACCTCTCTGAAATACCACCCACTGAGCTCTTGGCCCGCCTTGCCGAGCGGCCCAGCCCAGTCGCGGAAGAGCTCGCAAAACACCCCTACCGCGGTGTTCGGCACCGCGCCGGCAAACGACAGCCGCTCGATCCCCGTGCGGTGCTCGATCTGGGATCGACTGCCGACGGCGTCAGTGATGAACTGCGCCTCGTAGCCTGCCTTCAGTGCCTCGATCACCGCAAAGGTCAGGCACACCTCGGTTTGCAAAGCGCCGAAGATCAACCGCTTGCGCCCCGTCGCCTCGACCGCCTCGCGGAAAGCCTGATCCTCGAACGTATTCATTGATGAGCGGTCGATCGGCTCGATGTCAGCCAGCTCGGCGAGGATCGCAGGTTGCGTCGGACTGTTGAAACAGTATTCGACCCCCAGGACGCCTCCGGAGAAACGTAGCGCTTCGCTCCTGCTCCCACAGAACCCACGACCCAGCCGACGCCCGCGCCGATATGGAAGCAGGGCCCGAACGCAAACTCGACCTGGTCGCGCAAATCGCCAATTGCGATAGCGTGAGAGCGTGTCGGGTGGACTCCCGCTTATTCGTGAAACCGGGAGTACGGCGATTGATCCGGTAGGCGATTAGTCTCGCGGTTGCCTGGAGTCTAAGTACCAATAATCGACTTGAGCAACTCGGGTCGTCCATCCCGGAAAGGAAGCAGCGCATGACCTCACTGATCCTGAAGATGTCGGTCTCGCTCGACGGGTACGTCGCACCACCGGACGGCAGCAGCGACGACTGGGTTGCCGCAGGACGCTCTCCCGACGGCGCCGAGTGGGTCCTCGACACCATAAGCAACGCGAGCACACAACTCATCGGCGCCGCGACCTACGCCCACTGGGCCACGTTCTGGCCC
>JBAWFB010000067.1:0-2213 GCA_049591495.1 Solirubrobacteraceae bacterium | reverse complement strand
GGTCCTGCTTGCGCGCGGCATGCACCAGCCGGCGTGCGTTGCGCGCGTGCGCGCCGCCCGCCGAGTTGACGAGCAGGCCCAGCAGCCGCTTGGTCTCCGGCCAGCGCTGCACGGCGTACTCCTCGTGCACTTCGCGCGTGTACTCCGCCAACCGCCAGATCCACGCGTTGGCCTGGTCGCGGCGGCCGATGCGCCGCTCCACCATCGCGCGCAGCATGATCTTGGCCGCCTCGCGGCGCTCGTCGCGTGGCCAGGAGCCAGCGATGTCGATCGCGGTGTCGAACGCGTCGGGATCGCGCAGCGCAGCGATCTCCGACAGCGCCTTCAGGCGCAGCTGCGAGCTCTTGTTGCGCTGCACCGCTGTGATCAAAAAGCGCGCCTTCAGCTCGCCAGTACGGTCAAAATGCAACATCGCGCGCGCGCGCCGCCAGCCGTTGGGGGTCACACGCGCGCCCGCCAGCGCAGCCCACACGTGCTGCTCGCCGTAGTCGAGATGCTCCACGGCGATCCGCCACAGCTCGCGCTCGAACACCTCGAAGCGGCGTTCCTCCTCAGCACAGACCGGCAGCACGCGACGCTCCACGCGCATCCGTCGCCCGCGCCCGCGCCGCACCGGTCCGACGACGATCGCTCCGCCGCGGTACACGTCGCGGTCCAGCAGCGAGTGCAGTGTCACCACGGGATCGTCGTTCTTGGTGGCGGGGTGCACGAAGTCGACGACCAGCCCCGCCTCCTTGCCGGGGTGGCGGCGCGTCACGCGCCCCACCCGCTGCTGGTAGATGCGCTTGGAGGCGGTGGGCGCGAGGTGCACGCACACTGTCGCACGAGGGCTGTTCCAGCCCTCGGCCAGCAGCTGGGCGTTGATCAGCACGTCGATGTCGCCGCGCTCGTAGCGCGCGAGGATCTCCGCCAGCTCGCGCTTGGGGGTCTCTCCGGAGACGCCCATCGCCTTGATGCCTTCGGCGCGGAACGCTTCGGCGAGGTTGTAGGCGTGTTTGACGCCCGCCGCATACACAACGCCGGGAACGCCGTTGAAGCGCGTCTTGTAGAGGTTCGCGGCGGCCATGTTGAACGGCTGCTGGTCCAGCAGCTCCGCCAGCTCCTCCTGGTCGAACTCGGTGTCCACCTCGCCGCGGCGCAGCGGCACGTTGGCGATCGTGCGCACACCCACGCCCGGGGAGATGCGCACGCAGCGCAGCGGCGCGATCACACCGCGGCGGGCGGCCTGGGCGAGGTCGAAGCGCGAGGTCTGCGTCGGGAACAGGTCGGTCACGTGACGCGCGATCAGCGCGCCGGTGGCGGTCATGCCGATGAAGATCGGTCCCGTCCACGCGCGGATCGCACCGCTGGTCTTCTCGCCCAGCGCGGTGTGCGCCTCGTCGCAGATCACGATCGTGTACGCGCTCGATATGCGCCCCGCGTTGCGCACGAACCACTGGTAGGTCTCAACCGTGACGGGCCCCTTGGGCGAGTCCTCGCCCACATACAGCGGGCGGGAGATGCGCTTCTGGTAGCCACGCTGGCGCAGCTCGCCGTGGAACTGGTCCACAAGGTTGCGCCGGTGGGTGAGGATCAGGATGCCGCCGGTCTGCGAAGCCTCAACGAAGCCGAGCGCGGCGACCGTCTTGCCGGCGCCGGTGGCGTGCTCGAACCAGAAGCGCTTGGCCGCGTTTGGATCCTCGGGCTGGTCGGCGAGCGCCTCCTCCTCCTCGCCCTCGTCAACCCAGTCCTGCGGCTCCTCGTCGGACTCCTCCTCGACGTCCTGCGGCACGGGCTCAGACTCCTCCAGCTCGCTCGCCCCACGCCATGGGGGATCCTCGAAATCGTCCTCGTCGTCGTCATCGTCGTCGGGCGCAGCACGCTGGACGGGCCCCAGATCCTCGTCCTCCTCGTCCTCCTCGTCGAGATCCTCGTCGTCCTCCTCGTCGGTTTCGGCGTCGGCATCCGTCTCGGTTGCCGAGCGCGCGCCCGGCGCGCCACCCGTTGACGCCTCCGACAGCTCACCCCCCTCGGGACCGAGGATCGCCGCCGAGGCCAGCAGCTCCGGGGAGGCGACCGCCGCCGCACGCCCGTTGCCGTTTGCGGCCGTGCGCTGCGCCTCAGCCAGCAGCGCGGTGAGAGTGCCCGACAGCGCATCCACCTGGTGCGCCGAGAGCACCGTGCCGTCCTCGAGCTTCGGCTCATCCTCGGAGAGCAGCCGCTCCAGCCCCAGC
>JBAWFB010000066.1:0-1533 GCA_049591495.1 Solirubrobacteraceae bacterium | reverse complement strand
CGCCACATCTGCGCACACGCAACGGATGCCGCGCGACGGCTGCGCGTGACCAGAGAGAGCAGGCCGCACACACGCAAAAACACGACAACACGCTCCCGTGACGGCGCGTGCGCAACGCATTCACGCGCATGTCAAACAGCCCAGCGCAAGCACAGCGCCGATCTGACACGACGGCGATCGGCAAGCGACCAACTCGCGAACTGCTCCGCGCCCACGCCATACGGCTTGCCTTGTGCTTGCAATGTGGAGGTAATGGCGCAATCTGGCTAGTGCTCTGGTCTCGAGTCGGATTGACTCGAGTCGACTCGAGTCACGAGGCCGACTCGAGTCACGAGTCGGCCCAACCGACTCGAGTCGCCGACTCGACATTTTTTGATTTATTCGATTTATCAGGCGCGCATGCGACGCGTGCGGCCGATCGTCTCCCCATCGACGTCGAGTGACTCTGATTCGCATGGCAACAACACGCACGTCGATCAGCTGGATGGCAATGACCAATCCCAGTGCCAGATCGCGACGCAAGGCCATCGCCGCGCGTCAGCTGGTTGGTGGTCGATGCGCACAAGGTGCGAGCTGTGCCCGCCACGCGCGCGCAACCACCACTTTTCGCTTCTCAACAAGACGCACCTGCTGTGTGCTTTGTGCCTACAGTGTCAAACCGAGTCGCTCTGCAGCCACGTCAAGCGCAAGCACGCCCAAACTGATTGACGTCGTGCGCGCCCTGCTCAAGACGAACGCGCACCGCCAGTGCAGCATCGCAGCCACTTGAAGCGAGCGATCGAGGCGACTGGCGACGATCCAACGCCGAGTGAGCACGTGCGCAGTGAAGACGAACGCTCGCTCGGCACAGCAGAGCAGCGTGTGCACTGCGCAAGCCGCCGCCAACGCGCAGCCCTGCGGCAACACGAGCCGTGCGCTGTGTGGTGTTCACTCGCGTTGCCTCTGTGTGTTCGCCGTGAACTTTCTTCGTCTCTGACACGATCACACGCTCCACCTCCGCTCTTCGTCGTGGCAGAGTGTCGGTGCGCGATCGTCCTGCGCCGTGTCTCACCGCTCCAACCCGCGGCCGATCATGCGCGGGGCGGATCGCGTTGGCGCGAACGAGCGGCATGCTGTGGGCGATCTCGTGCGCGCTCGTCTTTGCGCCGCCGTGAGCACCGTCAGCCGACCTTCCATGCGACGGCACGCAGCGAGGTTGCGTCCGCGCTGAGCGAAAACATGAGCACTCGCAACAAACTTGCACGGCGCATCGTTTGGTGAGGTTGTTGGCTTGTTTTCTGGGGATGGGCTGACTCGAGTCGGCCATTTCGACTCGAGATGCGCACCCTAGTGCAGGGCACTTGGGCCGACTCACAACAGCAATGCGGAAACTAGACACAACACGACGTATCATCGCTGGAGCATGCTGCCGACATGGTCACGCCGCCGGCGTCAACGCGCACAGCTGCGTCGGCTGTGTCGGAAGTGATCATGCCTCACAACGGATGAAATAGCCGCGCTCGATCAGCGCCATCGATCAGCAACAATTTCCGC
>JBAWFB010000065.1:0-13236 GCA_049591495.1 Solirubrobacteraceae bacterium | reverse complement strand
GTGTATCGCTCCAAAGACGATCGCTATCGCTTCCAGCAGTTCGCCGCGTTCGCCGAGCACATCGACTGGGAACGGTTCTGGGACGGGCCGGAGATGACGAACTTCAGGGTGCACCACTCCGGCTGGTATCAGGTGCCGGTGCTCTACGGCTGGTGGGACCTCACCGCCGGTGCGAGCATTGAGGGCGAGCCTGTGGGCACACACGCCCCCAACGGCTACTCGGGCGGCGACTCCGATGGCAACCTCGACGGCGCGCCCAACGGTGGCTCCAGCGAGGATGAGCCCTCCGCCCACTACGTCTGAGGGCTGTGACCGCGAGCGATGCGGGATAGCTCGCTTGTGCGCTTCGCGTTGGCCGCACGACACCCCCCACTGTGGGTGCGCTGGGTGCTTGCGATCCTGGGCTTCGCGCTTCTGATCGTTGCAGTGCGGCTCCTCACCACCGGCGGGGAAGGCTCGTCGAACCCGACGAGCTCAGAACGCACTGCGGAAGTCGAAGCCAATCGAGAGGGCCAGATCGTGGTCGAAGAGGATCAGGCTCCGCACACCGCCCCGCTGCCGTCCCGCATTCCGACTCAAGCAGCGTTGGAATCCGCGATCGCGACCGACGCGCGCAACCGGATTGTCCACGGAGAACTCACAGGCCCCCTGCAGGGCGTGCGCTGCGCGTCGCCAGGCCCACTTCGTGCTGGCCATCGAGTACTACGTTGCACGATCCACGCCAATGGCATCGCATACCCGTTTGTGGGCGTCGTCGACGAACGTACGCGACAACTGACGTGGTGCAAGATCGATCCGCCTCCCGCTGGCGGAGAGCCCGAAGTCCCCGTCAGTGCCCGCTGCCGCGTTTGAGAACGAGGCCGGCTGCTTCAAGCGTGCGCAAAGGCTCTGCTGCGCGCCTCAGCACTGCTCCAGGGGAGCCATCGTCAACCCGGCGCCCTTGAGCAGCTCCCAATAGTGCTCGGCGGCCTCCTGGTGGCCGCTGAACACGATCGCCTGGCCCGAGTTGTGGATCACGTTGGCGATCTCGTGGCCGCGCTCCAGCGTGACGCTGGGTATATAGCGGGCAAGCGTGCGGGCGACGTGATCGAAGGTGTTGTGGCTGTCGTTGCGCACGATCACCCGCCATGAGTCCCCCAGCCCACTTCCGGGTGGCCCTGTGCGCGGCAGCTCGACTGTCTCGTTCATATGGTCCTCAGGATAAAGCCCGACGCTCCCCCATACAATTGCCGTGTGAGCCGAGAGCAATCCCCACGCCTGCCCGAGCGCGACCGTCCGTGGATGATGCGCACCTACGCCGGGCACTCCACGGCGAAGGCATCCAACGAGCTCTACCGCGGCAACCTGGCCAAGGGCCAGACGGGACTGTCGGTGGCATTCGACCTGCCCACCCAGACCGGCTATGACCCGGACGACGAGCTCGCCCGCGGCGAGGTCGGCAAGGTCGGCGTGCCGGTGGTCCACCGGGGAGATATGGCCGCCTTGATGGACGGGATCCCGCTCGGCGAGATGAACACTTCGATGACGATCAACGCAACCGCGGCTTGGCTGCTGGCGCTGTACATCGTGGCCGCCGAGAATCAGGAGCCTCCCACCCCGCAGTCCAAGCTTCAGGGAACGACCCAGAACGACATCATCAAGGAGTTCTTGGCGCGCGGCACCTACGCATTCCCGCCGGCGCCGTCGATGCGCTTGATCGCCGACATGATCGCCTACACGGTCGAGCACGTGCCGAAGTGGAACCCGATCAACATCTGCTCCTATCACCTGCAGGAGGCGGGGGCCACGCCGGTGCAGGAGATCGCCTACGCGATGAGCAACGCGATCGCCGTGCTCGACGCGGCACGCGATCGCCTGGGGTCGCGTGCAGATGAGCTGATGAGCGACGTGTTCGGGCGCATCTCATTCTTCGTGAACGCGGGGGTGCGCTTCGTGGAGGAGCACGCGAAGCTGCGCGCGATGGGAATCCTTTGGGAGCAGCTGGGACGCGAGCGCTACGGCGTGAGCGACGAGCGCCGGCTGCGCTTCCGCTATGGCGTGCAGGTCAACTCGCTCGGCCTGACCGAGGCACAACCGGAGAACAACGTGCAGCGCATCGTGCTGGAGGCGCTCGCGGTCACGCTTGGGCGCGACGCGCGAGCGCGCGCGATTCAGTTGCCGGCGTGGAATGAGGCGCTGGGACTGCCGCGACCGTGGGACCAGCAGTGGTCGCTGCGCATCCAGCAGGTGCTGGCCTATGAAACCGACATCCTCGAGTACCCCGACATCTTCGAGGGATCGAAGGTCATGGACGGACTCGTGGAGGAGTTGCTGGAGGGCGCGCGCGCCGAGATGGCAGTGGTGGCCGAGCACGGCGGCGCGGTGCAAGCGGTCTCCTATATGAAGGCGGCGCTGGTGGACTCTCACCGTGCTCGCATCCAGCGGATCGAGTCCGGGGAGCAGGTGGTTGTGGGTCAGAACCGCTTCACCGAGACCGAGATATCCCCCCTCACCGCCGCAGGATCAGGACCCGCCCACCCGAGCATCCTGGTGGTGGACCCGGCGGTTGAGGCCGAGCAGATCGAGGCGGTCCGCCGCTGGCGCGCCGAGCGCGACCAGCAGGCTGTCGATGAGGCGCTTGCTGAGCTGGCTCGCGTCGCAAGCAGCGAGGAGAGCCACGAGAACCTGATGGTTCCCACGATCGCGGCCGCGCGGGCGGGTGCCACCACCGGCGAGTGGGCGCGCACATTGCGCGAGGTGTTCGGCAGCTACCGTGCCCCCACGGGTGTTGGGGAGGCCAGTGGAGGCCCGGCCGGCGAAGAGTTGGAAGAGCTGCGCGAGGAGGTCGAGCAGCTCACCGAGAAGCTCGGCCGCCGACCGAAGATCCTGGTGGGCAAGCCCGGCCTTGACGGCCACTCCAACGGCGCCGAGCAGATCGCGGTGCGCGCGCGCGATGCCGGCTTGGATGTCGTGTACGAAGGTATCCGCCTCACACCCGCTCAGATCGCCGCTTCAGCTCTGCAGGAGGGGGTGCACGTGATTGGCCTGTCGATCCTCTCGGGCTCGCACAGAGAGCTGATCCCGGCCGTGATCGACGCTTTGCGCGATGCCGAAGTGGACGTGCCGGTCGTTGTCGGCGGGATCATCCCCGAGCAGGACGTGGCCCAGCTCAAGCAGGCCGGCGTGGCGGCCGTGTACACCCCGAAGGACTTCGATATCTCGCGGATCGTGCACGACATCGTTGGGATTGTGGGGGCCGAGACAAACGGGCACGGCCCCTCTTCCAACGGCTCAGCGTGAGCGACGGCACGCGCACTGGGCCGGGCGAGCACCCCACCTACGCCGAGAACGACAACCAACAGCGCGCAGGCGCCGTAGGAGCCACGCTCGGCAAACGCCTGCGCGAACGCGACGTGAGCGCGGCGCCGGCGGCGCTGAACCTGTTGGAGAGCACAACCGCAGCCGACCGCGAGCAGGCAGCGGCGCTTCTACGCGAGGTCTCCCCCGCCGCACTCGGCGGCGAGGCACCGGGGCATATCGTTGGAGTCACGGGACCGCCGGGCGCGGGCAAGTCGACGCTGCTGTCGGCACTGCTGCACGCGTGGCGCGGCACAGTCAACGAGGCGGGTGGCCGAGCGGGTGGCCAGGACACGGGTAGCCAGGAGACGGGTAGCCAGGACACGGGTGGCCAGGAGACGGGTAGCCAGAGCCGTACTGTGGCGATGCTCGCCGTGGACCCCAGCTCGCGCCGCTCGGGCGGCTCGCTGCTCGGCGACCGCGCGCGTATCGAGTTCGACCCGACCGACCGTGGCGTGCTGATCCGCTCGACCGCCGCCGGCGAGCGACTGGGTGGGCTGGCGCCCGCCACTCGCACGGCGGCGCAGGCGCTGGCCGCGGCATTCGACGTCGTCGTGATCGAGACAGTGGGGGTGGGTCAGGCGGAGACTGAGGTATCCGACGTCGCCGACACCGTCGTCGTCGTCGTCCAGCCGGGCAGCGGCGACGTACTGCAGTTCCTGAAGTCCGGAATCATGGAGACTCCCGATGTGCTCGTCGTGACGAAGGCTGACCTCGGCCAGATAGCCCTTGCCACCAGGCGCGACCTGAGCGCCGCGCTGCGCTCGCTGGGGACACAACAGGGCATGAGTCCCACCCGTGTGCTGGCGGTGTCCTCCCTGTCTCCCCCCCAGGGCATCGAGGAGCTGGTGGGGGCGCTCGACGATCACCGCAGCCAGCTCGACGTGCCCGCGCGGCGTCTGCGCGCGCGGCGCGCGGGAGCGGTGCTGGACTTTGCCGAGGAGCACGGCGAGCGGGGATTGCGTGCCGTGGGCGGACGTCGCGCGGCCGAGCGTCTGCTGGAAGAGCAGAATCCCGGTCTCGACGCCCGCGCGCTCGTGGGCGTGCTCGAGCGGACCGCCGAGGCGAGCTGATCCGATGGCGCGCGATCTCGCAACCATGTTCGGTGCGTTCGTGCTCGCCGCCGCACTCGCGGGCGCACTCGGTGCGGTGAACCTGGGCACGGCGCTTGCATTCGGACAAATCGCGTTTGCGATCAGCACCGTCTACGTAATGCTCAAGCGCTGAGGGACCATGTGGCGCCTCGCGGCCGCCGCTGACCGTAGGCTCTGGACAAGATGATCGTCCTATTGCTGTTCGCAGCCCTCGCCGGCGCCGGCACGGCCTTGTCGCCATGTGTGCTGCCAGTGCTCCCGGCACTGCTGGCCTCCAGCGGCGTCGGAGGCCGACGCCGCCCACTCGGCGTCGTGATCGGTCTCACCGTGACGTTTACCGTGGTGATCGTCGGCGTGGCCAACGTCGTGGATGGCGTAGGGCTCGGCTCGGACCCGCTGCGAGACATCGCGGTGGCCGTGCTGCTGGCCGCGGGGCTCGCGCTGATCGTGCCAGGGCTGGCCGACCGCCTGGAGGCACGCATATCGAGGATCGCGGCGCTTGGTCCGCGCTCGCGCGGTGACGGTTTTCGCTCAGGGCTGCTGGTGGGTGGGGCGCTGGGCTTCGTGTACACGCCGTGCGCCGGTCCGATCCTCGCGGCGGTGATCTCGGTGAGCGCCGCCAGCGGGCGCACGGTGGCGGTGGCGATCGCCTACTCGCTGGGCAGCGCGGCCGTGTTGTTGGCGCTGACGCTCGGAGGGCGCGCCTTGTTCGATCGGCTACGCGCGGCGGGACGCGGCGTGGCGCTGCAGCGCGCGCTCGGGATCGTGATGGTGGTGACCGCCGGGGCGATCATCGCGGGCGTGGACGTGGACTTCGACCAGTACGTGGCCGAACACATCCCCAACGTGAACCTGACGGCCGGTCTTGAGAAATCGCATGCGGTCGAAAGCCGCCTACCTGAGATCACGGGGCACGGCGCGAAGTTCGCGCAGAGCACGAAAACGGTGGTGGCGGCCCGCAACGCGAGCGACGCGACGCTGCTGGCGGACGCGCGTGGGTTGAAGGTCCTTGGAGAAGCTCCCGAATTCACGGAAACCGAGGACTGGTTCAACACGCCCGGCGATAAGCCGCTGACGTTGACGGGCCTGCGTGGGCGTGTGGTGCTGGTGGACTTCTGGACCTACACGTGCATCAACTGCATCCGCACGCTGCCGTACCTGAAGGCTTGGGACGCGGCGTATGGGAAAGACGGGCTGACGATCGTCGGCGTGGAGACACCGGAGTTTGCCTTCGAGCACGATGCGTCGAACGTGCAGGACGCGATCAAACAGTTCGGGTTGCGCTATCCGGTGGCGCAGGACAACAACATGGGGACCTGGAATGCCTACGGCAACGAGTATTGGCCCGCGGACTACCTGATCGACTCCACCGGGCACGTACGCTATGCGACTGCGGGCGAGGGGGACTACTCGCAGACCGAGACGGCGATCAGGGCGTTGCTGGCGGAAGCCGGTTACTCGGTGGGCAGCATGAGTCATCCGACCGATGTGGTGACGCCGAGCGAAGTGGCCACGCCCGAGACCTATCTGGGAACCAACCGCGCCCAGGGTTGGCGCAACGGTCCGAAGTCGGGGCTGCACGACTACGGAACGAGCGTGCCGGCGCAGCTGGCGCTGAACGAATTTGACTACAGCGGCACATGGAGCATCGCCGGCCAGCCCGCGACGGCGATCTCGAAGGCGGGTATCGACATGGAGTTCGAGGCCAAGAACGTCTACCTGGTGCTGAGCTCCGAAGGCGAACGTGCGCGCAAGGTGCAGGTGCTGCTCGACGGCAAGCCGATATCGAACAGCCTTGCGGGAGCCGATGTGCACAACGGCGTGCTGACTGTCACCAACGAGCGTCTCTACTCGCTGGTGTCGCTGCACGGAGACCAGCAGCACCGCCTGTCGCTGCGTTTCGAACCGGGCGTTTCAGGCTACGCGTTCACGTTCGGATGAGGCAAACCCGAGACGAGCCCACAGGGGGCATACAATGAACGAGATGGAGGGACCTGCCCCAGAGACCACGGCCAGAGCGTGGCTGCGGTGCTACCGCTGCTGGTCGCAGAACCTTGAGGTGCAGGTGCACTACGAGGGGATCCACAAGATCGACGCTGAGACCGGTGAGCGCTCGGAAGTCGTCGACGAGCTGCAGGAGGCGGTGGTGCAGTGCTTGGACTGCATGCACGACCAGCCCCACCTCGGCTTCGCGGGCGGCCGGGTGGAGCCGATCGAGGACCGTTGGGAACGGATGATCGCTGGAACACCGTGGGTGGCGTCGTGCACCGTGACCGTCGAGGCCGACGACGTGGAGATCTGCTCAGGGCCGGAGGCTGGGGACGCGCTCTCCTATGCGGCGTTCGGCGAGTACGGGGTGCGGGAGTTCTTCACGCACGTGCGCTTCCACAAGCACGATGACGACCGGATCGTGGTGCACCTACTGGTGGAGCTGTATGCACGCTCGTTGGAGGAGGCCACAGAGGTGCTGGAGTCGGCGGCGCGCGGCGCCCTGACGATCACCTCGCTCGCCGAGGAGTCACGCCCACCGGCAGCGGCAGCCGAAGCGCACGAACACGAGTAGGGAACCGCTGGCCGGCGCGATGCTGCGTCTTCGCTCACTTATGTGCGTAGCACACTGCGTTCGCTGCATCCTTACCGATCGGCGATCAAAGGGATCTCCGATCGGCCAGCTTGGCCAGCGATCCCCTACGAGCTGCAGTGGTCACTTTGCGGTCATCATCTAGCCCGTGGGCGTGCTTGTCGCGAAGATAGTGCTGGCACCGACCTTCGTCGTCGGGGCGTCGCTTGTGGCCAGGCGCTATGGCGCGCGGGTCGGCGGTCTGGTGGGCGGATTGCCGGCGGTGGCGGGTCCGATCCTGCTGGTGTACGCGCTCGACCACGGGCGCGCGTTTGCGGCCGAGGCGGCGGCGGGAACCCTGTTGGGGTTGGTGTCGCTGCTGGCGTTCATCGCGGTTTACTCGCACCTGGCTAGTCGCATGCCCTGGGGAGCGAGTCTTTTGTTTGGATGGGGGGCGTTCTTTGCGATGACAGGTGCGCTCAGTGCCGTCACGTTGGACGCCGATCAAGCGCTTGCGGTGGTGCTCGTGGTGGTCGCGTTCACGTTGCTGATCCTGCCCAGGGCAAGCGGAGAGCAACGGAGCGCAGGGAGACTCCCCAGGTGGGATCTGCCGTTGCGCGCGCTCAGCGCGCTGACGCTCGTACTGGTGTTGACGGCGGTGGCGGGTCAGTTGGGGGCGAAGCTGAGTGGCTTGCTGGCGCCATTCCCGGTGATCGCGAGCGTGCTGGCAGTGTTCACGCACGCACAGCACGGAGAGCAGGACGTACTGCGAATCATGCGGGGGTTTGTGATGGGCTTGGTGGCCTACGCCCTGTTCTGCTTCGTGTTGTCGGTGTCGCTCGAATCGCTGGGTGTCGCGGAAGCGTTCGTGCTGGCAGCGGCCGCCGCCCTGGCGACCCAGGCGGTCGCGCTGACCGTCACCTGGCGTCGCCGCGAACCGGCTACCGAGTCGCTCTAGGCGGAGAGTCGCGCCTCGAGCGCCTCGAGCTGCTCGTGCAGCTCCTTGGGGAGGCGCTCGAACTTGCCAAGATGCTCGTGGAAATGCGGTAGTTGTGCCTTCCATTCCGCGAGGTCGACGCGCAGCAGCTCGGCGATGTTCTCCTCTGAGATGTCGAGCCCGGTCGTGTCGAGCCCTTCGGGACCGACGGGCGGCATGACCCCGATCGGCGTGTCCACCGCGGCGCCGTGTCCGGCGCAGCGCGCGAACACCCATGCGAGCACGCGCGAGTTCTCGCCGTAGCCGGGCCATAGGAAGCGTCCGTCTGCGTCCTTGCGAAACCAGTTGACGTAGAAGATCCTCGGCAGCTTCTCAGGATCCGCCTGACGGCCGATCTTCAACCAGTGGGCGAAGTAGTCGGCCATGTTGTAGCCGCAGAAGGGCAGCATCGCGAACGGGTCGAAACGCAGTTCGCCTACGGTGCCGGCGGCAGCGGCGGTCTTCTCGGAGCCCATCGTGGCGCCGAGGAAGACACCGTGCTCCCAGTCGAGCGCCTCGGTGACGAGCGGCACCACGGTGGAGCGTCGCCCGCCGAACAGCATCGCTGAGATCGGAACGCCGGCAGGGTCCTCCCACTCCGGTGCGATCGCGGGGTCCTGATCTGCGGGGACGGTGAAGCGAGCGTTGGGATGAGCCGCAGGCGTCTCAGAAGCCGGCGTCCAGTCTTTACCGCGCCAATCTGTGAGGTGCGCGGGGGGATCGTCGGTGAGCCCCTCCCACCACACGTCGCCATCGTCGGTGAGCGCGCAGTTGGTGAAGATCGTGTTGGACTCGACGGTGCGGATCGCGTTGGGGTTGGTGTCCTCGCCGGTGCCGGGCGCCACGCCGAAGAAGCCGGCCTCGGGGTTGATCGCGTACAGGCGCCCGTCCTCGCCGAACTTCATCCAGGCGATGTCGTCGCCCACGGTCTGCACGTCCCAGCCTGGGAGTGTTGGGATCAGCATCGCGAGGTTGGTCTTCCCGCAGGCGGAGGGGAAGGCGGCGGCGATGTACTTGATCTCGCCCTCGGGGGAGGTCAGCTTGAGGATCAGCATGTGCTCGGCCATCCAACCCTCGTCGCGAGCCATCACCGAGGCGATGCGCAGCGCCAGGCACTTCTTGCCAAGCAGCGCGTTGCCGCCGTAGCCGGAGCCGTAGGAGGTGATCTCGCGGGTGGCGGTGAAGTGCACGATGTACTTGTTGTCGGCGTTACAGGGCCACGGGACGTCTGAGGCGCCATCCTCAAGCGGCATGCCGACCGAGTGCAGGCAGGGAATGAACTCGCCGTCGCCGAGCGCCTCCAGAGCGGCTGAGCCCATGCGGGTCATGATCCGCATCGAGACCACCACATAGGGTGAGTCGGTGAGCTGCACCCCGATCTGGCTCTTGTCGGAGCCGAGCGGGCCCATCGAGAATGGGACCACGTACATCGTGCGCCCGTGCATCGAGCCGCTGAACAGCTCGCTGAGCGCCTCCTTCATCTCGGCGGGATCGCGCCAGTTGTTGGTGGGGCCGGCTTCAGCCTCTGTGGGCGAGCAGATGAACGTGCGGTCCTCGACGCGAGCTACGTCGCCGGGGTCGGAGAAGCCGAGGTAGGAGTTGGGGCGCTTGGCGTCGGAGAGTCGCTTGAAGGTGCCGGCGTCGACCAGCAGCTGGCAGAGGCGGTTGTACTCCTCGGCCGAGCCGTCACACCACTGGATGGAGGCGGGCTCGGTGAGGGCGGCGATCTCCTCGACCCAGGTGAGCAGGCGCGTGTTGGTCGTTGTGGGGGCGGCGGGGGCTGTGGTCTCCATGACGTGCGAGCGGCTCCTTGCTGTGTTCGCGGCGGCGGGCGCGGGGGGCGCTGCCGGGTTGGTGGGATCCGATTCCCGGCTCAGGGAACGGAAAAACGCCCTTGGGGGCGTTATCGACAGCCTATCGCACACCCACGAGAGCATGGCTCCGGAGCACGCGAGGGCTGCCTCTGAGCACTTAACGCACTCCGCGGCTGGAAATTCGCGCCTACTCGACGTTCCCCTCGGCTCCCGGGCCGCCGGGCTCCCTGCGCGGAACCAGGACCAGGCGCTTGAACTCCGCGACGAGCACACCGTCCTGGTTGTAGACGCGCGTGTGCACCTTGACGGTGCCGCGGTCGGGCTTTGACTGGGACTCACGCTTCTCCAGCACCTCGGACTCGCAGAACAGGGTGTCGCCGTGGAACACGGGCGCGGGGTGCTTGAGCTCTTCGGTGGCGAGGTTGGCGATCGCCTTGCCGGAGACGTCTGAGACGGACATGCCGAGCGCGAGCGAGTAGACGAGCGGACCGACGACGACGTTGCGTTTCTGCTGCGATTTGGCGGCGTAGACGTCGTTGAGGTGCAGCGGATGGTGGTTCATCGTGATCAGACAGAACAGATGGTCGTCTGACTCGGTGACGGTCTTGGCGGGCCAGTGCTTGTAGGTGGCACCAACCTCGAACTCCTCCAGGTAGCGGCCGTAGGGGTGGGCGCCGCTGGCCTCGCGCGCGGCCTGCTCGGTCTCGAGGGTGTGGGTATCGCTCATGGGTGGGGACTGTCTCCTGTGGTGTGCGTGGTGGGCGTCGAAGCGGCTGGAACTCTATTGTGGAGCCCCAGAGAGCGCCATCAGACCCAGGAGATAAAGCCTTGCGCAACCCCAGAGCCTTCGACAAGCCCCTTGCGATCGGCGCGCCCGAGCCGGCGCGCGAGATTCCCTTCAAGCCGTCGCGGATGATCCATTTTCTCGACCTCTCGAACGAGAAAATGGTCGAAAAGGTCCCCGCCATCGCACCGACGGTGGATATCTTGCTCGGCAACTTGGAGGACGCGGTGTCGGTGGACCGCAAGGAGGCGGCGCGCGCCGGTCTGATCAAGGTCGGCCGCGAGATGGACATGGGCGACACGGCGCTGTGGACGCGCGTCAATTCCCTTGAGTCCCCTTGGGTGCTCGACGATCTGACCGAAATCGTGGGTGAGATCGGGGACAAGATCGAGGTGATCATGGTGCCGAAGGTGGAGGGTCCATGGGACATCCACTACGTGGACCGGCTGCTGGCCCAGCTGGAGGCGAAGGCGGGCATCGAGAAGCCGATCCTCGTGCACGCGATCCTCGAGACGGCGTTGGGCGTGGCGAACCTCGAGGAGATCGCGGCGGCCAGCCCGCGCATCCAGGGCATGAGCTTCGGCCCGGCCGACCTGGCCGCGTCACGGCGCATGAAGACCACGCGCGTGGGCGGCGGGCACCCCGGCTATCGCACGATCGCCGATCCCGACGCCGACGATCCGGAGCTGCCGCGCCCCAGCTACCAGCAAGACCCATGGCACTACTCGATCGCACGCATGGTGGACGCTTGCACGGCGGTGGGCGCCCTCCCCTTCTACGGCCCTTACGGCGACATCAAGGACACGCTCGGCTGCGAGACCCAGTTTCGCGCCGCGTTCCTGCTGGGCTGCGTGGGCGCGTGGTCGCTGCACCCGGTGCAGATCGGGATCGCCAAGAAGGTCTTCTCGCCGGACCCCGAGGAGGTCATCTTCGCCAAGAAGGTGATCGAGGCGATCCCGGACGGCCGCGGCGTGCACATGATCGACGGCAAGATGCAGGACGACGCCACCTGGAAGCAGTGCCAGGTGATGGTCAAACTCGCCGAGATGCTGGCGCGCAAGGACCCGGAGCTGGCGGAGGCTTACGGGTTCGTGCCAGCTGGGGCCTGACGGCACCGGAGCGGTCTCGACCGGCTCGTCTCGATCGGCCCGTATATCCGTCGAGGTCGGCACTCGATATCCACCATGCCGCTGGTAGACTCGGCCCCGCCCGAGTATCCGTCAGCCTCGACGGGTGGCCACCAACAGATGGGGGACAGCATGTTTTGCAGCGCACTCCGAAGCCATCCCGTGCAGAGATCTGTCGTGCTCCGACTCGTAGTCGGATTCCTCGGCGTGTCCTTCACAGCCCTGCTGCCCTCGGCGGCACAGGCCACCAACCTTTTCACGCTCAGCTCCAAGGGCGACACGAATGCGATCGTCACCGAAGCCAACGGAACGGGCTATGTGGCCTGGGATCAACCTGCCGCCAACCCGGCCGATGAACCAGAAGTGCTGTTCTGCAAGATCCCCTACGGCGGAACCTGCACCGATCCGATCACCCTGCCACTGCCGGCCGGCAGCTACGAAGGGATCATCCAGCCATTCCCCGTGCTCGGATCCCACCCCGGAGTGGTCTACGTCGTCGGCCCTCGCTACGTCAAAGACGAACAAACGCTGATCTGGACCTCGACCGACGGCGGCGAAAAATTCTCCACCGCAAACTCAGTCAAATCAGCCTCGCCCGATAAGACGGGCGTCGGCGATGTGCTGCTTGACCCGAACACTCCCGAAGACGCCAAACTGACCGACGACTCCTTCGGGATGGCCTTCAACAATCCAGGTCTCGGATACGGCTTCACCGCCAACGAAATCACCGGAGGAACGACCTCCTTCACCTTTGAACACCCCGGCGAAGGCGGCGTCGGGAGCTCGACGCTCGGCTACGTCAACGAAACGTTCACAGACTCGTTCACCAAAAAGCAGGTCCACCCCGAGATCGAGGCCTACTACAACCTCTCCTCTCCGGCGCCCGAAATCTTCTTCTACCGCTACTACGCCAAGGGAGGCATTGGGGACGACGACGAAAGCGGATGGGAAGGGCCGATCAAGGTTGATAACGGGTACGTGCCACGACTGGCCGGCGGTCCCGCCGGGCTGTTCATGCTCTCCACCGACATCGCTCCCGGGGAATCGCTTGAATCGCAACCGTCGGAGATCGACGTCAGGAAGTTCAACGAAACGACCCACACCTTCGAAGAACCGACATCCATCGCGAAGATCCCCACGAGCGCCGGCACACTGTTCAACTCGGGCGACATCTACGAGAACCCCGAAACGGGCGTGCTGTATGTCGCTCAACCTGTGATCGACAGCGAAGGCGAATATGTGATGCGCCTGTGGGAATCGAGCGACGGAGGGAAAACGTTCCACGGCGAACGCGACATCGCGACGATCGGCTTCGCCTATTCGGAAATCCCCCGCCTTGCAGTGGCCGCCGACGGTCAAGGCTGGCTCACGTTCAACGATGCCGGAGGCCTGGAGGTCGCCAACCTCAACGCGCTGCCTTCCCCCGTTCCGCCACCGCCACCCCCGCCGCCGCCGCCACCACCACCACCCGCGGTGTCGTCGCTCACGATCCCCAACCAGACCGACGAGGCCAACGGCAAAGGCGACCTGTCGGTTGTGGTGGAT
>JBAWFB010000064.1:0-1926 GCA_049591495.1 Solirubrobacteraceae bacterium | reverse complement strand
CACTTCAATCTTGGAAGTGGGCTGCGGTGATGGTTGGTTGTTGCACCGGTTGCGGAAACTGGGCTTTGACGATGTGCTCGGAATTGACCCAAGCCGGGCGGCAAGCGGACAAGTTGAAAAGTATCTTGTCTCCGGCTACTTTCCACAAAACATTCCGGCCAGTCAACAAGGCCGCAAGTTCGATCTGATTATATCTCGACACGTTCTTGAACATATCGAAACCCCACGTCCATTTGTAGCCGCTCTTGCTGCGGCGCTTTCATCGGACGGACAGCTTTGGCTCGAGGTTCCCGATTTGGAATCAACGCTTGCGCGTGAACTCTGGAGCAACTTCTACCAGTTGCACTGCAATTATTTTTCAGCCATCACACTCGACCAAATGGTCGTCAGTGCCGGATTACGTTGTGTGGCTGGAAGCACTGTCGAGGTTTTTGGCGGATCGTTGTTGCGAAAATATGTTCATGGCAACGTTCCGACATTGCCAGTGCCGCCCAAATTATTAGGAACAGGCGCACGGGTGGATGTATTCCGGTCACGACTTGCAAAGTTGGCAAGCCAGATTCCATCGGGAACTGTTGGCTATGGTGCTGCCGAACGCACGGCTGTTACGTTTGGTTTTGCTCCAGCACTTTCCAAGGCTTTGACCTGCCTTCACGATGGTAATCCGCTGCTCACCGACCGCTATCTGGCTGGCACCACGCTGCCCGTCCACAGCAAAGAAGCGCTTTTCAAACAACCGCCAACGGCGGTTCTAATCTTCGCCATTTCCAATACTGTAGAAATCTTGAACGAATGGCGAACCCGGCTTCCCGGCGATCTTTTGGTTGGCCTGGTTGGTGGTGACTTCCCGTTACAACCTCTCAAAAGATTTATATGACCCAGCCATCGCAAATCTTCGCGCAGCAAATCCGGGCAGAAGCAATCAAGATGGTTACTGCCGCGAAGGCTTCCCACATCGGCGGGGCGTTGTCCATGTCTGATTTGCTCGCGGTTCTATACGGCGAAATTTTGCGCGTGCATCCAACGGAGCTGGCCTGGCCGGAGCGTGACCGTTTTATTCTAAGCAAAGGTCACGGTTGCGCTTCATTATATGCAACGCTGGCGTTGCGCGGCTTTTTCCCGCTGGAAGAACTTCAAACTTATGGCCAGGATGGTTCGCGCCTGATGGCACACGTCAGCCACAAAATTCCGGGTGTGGAATTTTCCACCGGCTCGCTCGGTCACGGGCTTGGTTTCGCCTGCGGCAAGGCGCTGGCAGCGAAACGGCGGAAAAAAAACTGGCGCGCATTTGTCATGTTGAGTGATGGCGAACTGGATGAAGGCTCAAACTGGGAAGCCATTTTATTCGCGCCGCATCACAAATTGGACAATCTTGTTGCCGTTGTGGATTACAATAAAATTCAGAGCCTTGGCAGTGTGAAAGAAGTTTTGGATTTACATCCGCTCGCGGAAAAATTTCGCGCGTTCGGCTGGGCGGTCAAGGAAATTGACGGACACAATCACGACGCGATCCGTTCGGCACTGCAAACACTGCCATTTGAACCCAGCCAGCCGAGCTGCCTCATCGCCCACACGGTCAAAGGCAAGGGCGTGGATTACATGGAGAACAAACTGCTCTGGCATTACCGCACGCCTGATGCCGGGCAGTTGAAACAAGCACTCGAACAACTCGGTGGCACTCCATGAGAACTGCGTTTATCAACGAACTTATTCGACAGGCGCGGACAAATCCGAAAATTTTTCTGGTGGTGGGCGATCTCGGTTTTTCTGTCGTTGAACCGTTCGCTGAAGAATTTCCCGACCGCTACTTGAACGCGGGCGTGGCCGAGCAAAACATGACTACGGTTGCCGCCGGCCTCGCGTCGGAAGGTTATCATGTTTTCACTTATTCAATTGCCAATTTCCCGACGCTTCGTTGCCTGGAAC
>JBAWFB010000063.1:0-6611 GCA_049591495.1 Solirubrobacteraceae bacterium | reverse complement strand
CTCCCAAAAGCTCCTCGATCGGCACGATCAACGGCGGTTCGTTGACGAACCGCAAGCGACCGTCGACGGTTTCGGTCAACTTGCCCACTGCACGTGCACTGTCCTTCGTACGCGCCTTGCCGAGCCGGCGCTCCATCCTTGCCAAGCGCTTGCCGCGCACGAGATCCAGTTCGCGCGTTATTTTCATGATGTCCTGCGCGTTCAACTTCGCGTACCACACGGCCAGATTGCCCATCTGCGCGAAGCCCCGCATCGACTGTCTGTATGCCTGCGCCGTCCACGCAAGCACGTCGGCGAGCTCCTGTGGGCTGAGACCGCGTTCGCGTCCCGCCACCGCCAGACTGCCGGCCAGTCGCTTCAGATCCCACTCCCACGGTCCCGGCAGCGTCTCGTCGAAGTCGTTTATGTCAAACAGCATCTCGCGCTCGGGCGAGGCAAACACCCCGAAGTTGGATATGTGCGCGTCGCCGCACAGCTGCACGGAGAAGCCCGAGGTCGGTGTGGGCGCCAGGTCGGCCGCCATGACCGCCGCGGCGCCCCGGTAGAACGCAAACGGTGACGCCGCCATACGTCCGTAGCGGATCGGCACCAGCTCCGGCACGCGGCTGTCCGCTTGGCGTTCGAGCACCGTCACCGGATCCTCACGGTCCTTCGGCGCTTGCCAGGAGCCGTGGCTGGAGCGCGGAGTTTGCGCTCGCGCAGCCTTGCCCTTTGCTTCGCGCTCATTGACGCTTTCGAGATCAGTCATGGGACTCACCGTTCTCTTTCGCTTCGTGGTGGACGACCGATGCGAGGCGCGCATCGGGAAACTCGCGTGCGGTCTGGCGGCGCAACATCTCCGCGCCGAAGAACACCAGCACGATGATGATCAGGATTCCACTCCACGTTCTCGTCGCGTCAATTGGACCCCATGCGAGCAACAGCAGCAACAGCAGTCCGACCACGCCGAACGAGACATCGGGACGGTCACGCAGATAGGGCGCCATCAGACGACGTAGTGAGGTGGCGGTCCTGGTCGGTCCTGCCAGCATGCCCGCGAGGATCACCGGCACACCGATGAACACGGTCGACCACGCCACGTCGCCCAGCACGCTCGTGCCAATCGACCATGCCGCCTGCGCGGCGGGTCTCACAGCTTCGGTGGTGGCGAGCGAGTCGACCACCTTGTTGCCGACGATCCCGCGCACCACAACAACCACCAGACCCGCCCCGACGAACGCCGCGCCGACCTCGATCAACGTCTGGCGACGCCGTCCGCGCGCCAGGTACACGGCCAGCGCGAACATCGCGAACACCAACAGCGGCAGGATCAGCGCCAGGCTGCGCAGCAGGTTGACCGCGTTCTGTGCGGTCTTCAGCTCTTTGGACGTCACGATCCGCAACTGAGCCACTTTCGGCGGGATCCTTTCCACGATGCTCGACGGTGCGCCGACCTTCTTGGCGACTTCGCCCAGCATCGGGCGCAGGTCCAGCACGACCGCGCCGCCCCCGGGCAGCTTCACCACGCTGCCTTTGTTCTCGATCAAGCGCACGAACTGGGCGTGCGTCACCTGGTTGGCCTTACTCCACAGTTCCTGCACCTCGGGGCGTTCCAACAGCAGGTTGATCCCCTTCTGCACAACGTCTTTCAAAGCTCCCGCCGCCGGAGCGGCGAGCGGGGCCAGTTCGCTTGGCAGCTCTTTTTTCAGTTCGCCCGCCACGTCCACGTTGGCGTACAGCTGTTCGGTGAGGTAGCCCGATATCGCTTCGCGGATCGGTGGACTCTCGATCAGTCTCGTGTTGGTGCTCGTCCAATAACCGGTGTCGAGCAACTGGCGATTGGCCCACACCGCAAAGATCGCCACCACACCCAGCACGGTTGCCACGCCGATCAGGCTGCGTACGAGCCAGCGGTGGGGGTGAGGCAGATGCTGCCGGGGTGTGGGCGGAGTGGGAGTGGGCGTGGTCACGAGAGGTTAGATACGGCTAGATTGGCGGATAACCGTGTAATACCGCATGTTGCCCTGCGGAAATTGCGTAAAAACCCGCTTAGCCAAGCACGCGGTGCTCGACGCCGCCCGGCCCAGCGACCAGGATGTCGCTGACCATCTGCGGCGCGAACAGGCCGTGGTCGACGACTCCGGGCGCGCACGACAGTCGCTCGGCCAGAGCACAAGGGTCCTCGATCGGGCCCAGATAGTCGGCGATCGGATTGTTCGCGGGACTGGGGGGAGCGTCGCGCAGAACCGCCTCGCCCAACGAGGCGAGGGTGGTGTGGACGCCAAAGCGCAGAATCTCAAGCGGCACGGGAGGGCGCAAAGCCGCAACGATCTTCTCGGCAGAGACGATCACCACAAAGCGCGCGGCGGCCGCTGCGACGATCTTCTCGCGTGTGTGGGCACCACCGCCGCCCTTCACCAGCCATCCTCGCGGATCGACCTGATCGGCGCCGTCGATCGCGATATCCAGCCCACCAAGCTCGTCGAGCTCATACAGCTCCAGTCCGAGCTCACGCGCCGTGCGCTCGGTGGCGGGTGAGGTGGCGACACAGCGCAGCCTCAACCCGCGCGCGGCCAGCGCGGGGAGCAGGTAGGCGACGGTCGAGCCGGTCCCCAGTCCCACACGCGCGCCGTCGTGGACAAACGCCGCCGCGGCGGTCGCGGCCGCCCGCTTTTGCCCGTCGGTCTCGTTCAGGGACTTCGGCGAAGGCGAGCCAGGGGACCCCATCATGCGAGCGAGCCTACAACTCGCCGCGCCTGTAGGCGGTTTGCTCTGAAGGCTTGAGCCATGCCGATGCTCCGCATTGCGCTCTTGGCCCTGCTTACCCCGGCTGTGCTCTGCCCGTCTCTTCTAGTTGGGGCTCACCTGCGCCGCCGACTGGTTCTCCAGCGCCCCGGATCGCGGCGATTGATAGGCAGGGCGTCCACCCCTCAGGAAGCGCCACACCGATAGCAGCATCAGGATCGTCATGACTCCTGCGCTGGTCACGCACCACTCACAGATGGCGTGGATGGAGAACAGCTCGCGATAGGTCAGATAGGCCGAGAAGCCGAAGCCCCCGAGCGTGAGGATGAGCGTCGCGAAGCGACTCGTCTCGCTCTCGGGGATCAGCAGCGACGCGAGAATCGCGATGTAGCCGATCAAGCCCATCAGCGCCACCGGGATGCCGTCGAGCTCGGAGTAGACCGAGGTCTGGACCTTCGTGCAGCTTTCGCCCGCGGTGCACGCCGGCTTGATGCCCGCGTAGTGCACGTAGGTCACATAGCTTGCGATACCCAGCCCGATCACCGCCAGCACGATCATCGTGGTTCGCACAGCACGCGAGCTCATCGCGCCGGACTCTAGGCCTTCAGCTGCTTTTCGATCGCCGCTTCGAAGGGGCCGGCTTCGGTTAGCGACGAGGATTCGAACTTGGTGAGCGTGCCCCCGGTCTTTCCGAGCATAAATGACGGGGTGCCGGTGAAGCCGTTCTGGGTCGCCGCCTGCGCGTCGCTTATGACCTCGTTGGCGTACGTAGGATCATTGCGCGCTTCGCTCCACGCCGACAGATTCAAGCCCGGTACCTGGGACGCCAGCCCCTGCAGGTAGCTTTCGGTGACATAGCCGCTGTCCTCTTCTCCCTGCTCGTGGTAGAAGAGCTCGATGAAGTACCACGCCAGGTTCTGTTTGCCCGCCGCGTAGGCGGCGATCTGCTGGGTACGGAAGACTTCCGGGTCTTTCGTGGCGGTTTCCATCGAGTGGTATTCGATCCGCAGCTTGCCTGCGCGCACGTACTTTTGGATGATCGTGGGCAGTGTGGACACCGTGAACTGCTTGCAGAATGGGCACTCGAGGTCCCCGAAGTACTGCATGGTTACCGGGGCCTTGGGGTTACCGAGCGCGTTGCCCTGCTGCGGGATGCCCTGCAACATTGTGGTGACCGTCGCGAGCGCCGAGTTGGCGGCCGCGCTTTTCGGGGCTGGCGCGCTTTTGGAGCCACTGCCGGTGGCGACGACGATGATCGCGATGATCACCACGACCACCACGGCGACCCCGCCGAGCTGCATCAGTCGCTTGCGCTGGGCTGCCTGCCCGGCCTCGGCTTCCTCGATCGCCTTGCGCTGCAGACGCGCCTGCTCACGACGCTCCTTGCGCGTCAGGTCCGACTCGGGATCGTTCACCGGGCTCATGTCCTGCACATTTTGCACACTTCGCCTCAAGATTGCTTAAGGGCTGGCCACCAGCCGTGGCTGCGCGGCTCCCGGAGTGACCCGATCTGCGGTATTGGAGCGCCGGGTGCTTCAAGCGCACAGCCAGCGCGGCCCGTGTGCGCGTCGTGGGTGGCGTACCTTAGATGGAGACAATGCCCCCGTAGCTCAGCTGGATAGAGCGTCGGACTTCTAATCCGAGGGTCGCAGGTTCGAATCCTGCCGGGGGCACTATCGGGAGGCCGGTACCACTCGCACTCCTCGACGGATCCCCGGTGACATACCCAGTCGGATCTCGGTTGACATCGTCTCTGCGCCGTGGATGCCAACCTTCAAGTGACTCACTGCGGCTGTCGAGAAGGTTGGGGGGCGATGCAACTGCCTCCCTCGATCCTCGAACTTCAGGAGCCATGTTCCATGACAACGACACACGCAGGCCGCTCGGAGACGGGCACAACCCCTGAGGCACACATGCCGAGAACCGGTGCTGTGGGCCTCCCCGAGACGGCTCACCGCGGTGCGCGGAGGGGGTTTGCCGCCGTCGGCGCGGTGCTCGTTGCCGGCGCGCTTGCTTGCGCGAGCGCCGCGGCCGCCACTCCTCCGACTGTGACCCAAACGTTTTCTTCGATCGGCACCGAGCAGTCTTTCACCGTCCCGGCGGGCGTGAGCAGTGTTCGTGTCAATGCGATTGGCGAAGCGGGCGAAGCCGGCCAGGACGACAGTCCGTTCGAGGCGGCCGCGCCCGGTGGCGACGGGGCCAGCGTGACGGGTCAGCTTCCCGTGACAGCTGGTGAGACGCTGTACGTGGAGGTCGCCGCGCCCAGGTCAGGCAGCGGGGGCTTGGGGAGCTTTGGTGGCGGCGAAGGCGGCGGCGCCTCAGACGTGCGCACGGTGCCTCTGCTCGGAAGCGGCTCGCTCGAATCGCGCCTGCTGGTTGCCGCGGGCGGCGGCGGTGGGGGCGGCACCTTCGAGGAAGCCGGCGGCGGACGCGGTGGCGACGCTGGAACCGGCGGTGAAGGGGGTGCAGACACAGAGCAGTTTGGTTGCGGGTGTGGGCAAAACGATCAGCACACGGCAGGCGGGGCAGCGGGAACGCTGACCGGCGGCGGTGTCGGCGGCAGCCGCTGCGAACAGGGAGGACCGTGGTCAGGCGGCGAAGGCCTGCTTGGAGTAGGCGGCCTCGGAGGGATGCCATATGGACCGCCTGTCACAGGTGGCGGTGGCGGTGGCGGCGGCTACTGGGGCGGCGGTGGCGGCGAGGGCTCCTGCATCGGCGCGGGCCCCGAAAGCGCCGGCGGCGGCGGTGGTGGCGGCGGCTCTAGCTACATATCCGATGAGGCGACGTTCGCCTCCTTCGGACTGGCCTCGAGCTCGAGCAAGCCCTCGGTGACCATCAGCTACGCCACGCCTTCGACTGCTATGGCGCAGTCGAGCACGATCAGTTTCTCCGGCACGCAGCCTCTGGAGACCGTCAGTGCGCCGCAGACAATCACGATCACCAACACTGGAGGCAATCCACTGCAGATCGGCGGCACCACCTTCGCGGGCTCGACATCGCCGCTCGCAACGGATGCCCCCGAAGATTTCCTGATCGGCTCATCGACCTGCTTCGGCTCGATCGCCTACGAAGAAAGCTGTCAGCTGACGGTCCGCTTCGCGCCTCAGAGCGAAGGGGTCCAAACCGGGACGCTGCAGATCTTCGGCAACATGGGCGCGGGGGAGACGGTCGTGACGCTCAGCGGCACGGGCGGCACCCTCCCGCAAGGTCCGCAAGGTTCGCAAGGCGCCGCAAGTGCTCAGGGCGCGCAGGGTTTCGCGGGCGCAACCGGCAAGCCGGGGGCCACGGGTCCCCAAGGTCCGGCCGGCCCGAAGGGCGAACGGGGTCCCAAGGGATTGACGGCGACCTACGTGTGTCATCCCCGCCAGCGGCACGGTAGGTACAAGGAGGCTTGCTTTGTGAGCGTCAGCGCCGCGTCCAAGTCGGCTGTCAAGGCCACGCTGCAGCGCAGGGGCGTTACGTATGCGAGCTGGGCGGTGAACCGTTCCGCGAGCATCGGCGGTCTACTGCTGAGGGCCAGCCGCAGGGTGCCTGCGGGGCGCTACACACTCGTGCTCGCTTCAAAGTCGGCAACGACGGCGGAGACGGTAACGGTCGGTTGATGTTGCAGCCCTCCGTGGCGCCCGCGTTTGGGCGTCGCGGGGCGGCTCGCCGTGCCCGAGTACGACTGTAGGATCGGCGCCCGCCGATGTTCGTGCTCACCACGCTGGTCTACCCGGTTGTGCTCGCGCTGCTGTGCCTTGGCGCGGCGCTGTTGGTCGACCGGATCAGCGGGGGCTTCCTGCCGGGCGCGCTGCTCCCGGCGGTGGGCGCCGCGGCTTTGATCGCGGTGTCGCAGCTGAGCACCTACGCGGCGCCGCTCGCGCCCGCCACGCCCTACCTGTTGG
>JBAWFB010000062.1:0-1673 GCA_049591495.1 Solirubrobacteraceae bacterium | reverse complement strand
CTCTGGGCCGGAAGGCGCAGCGTGCGCCGGCACGGCGGAGGGAGCCGTCGCGGCCGAGGGTACCGTGTGCGCTGTCGCGGCCAAGGGCGCTGCGGCGGCGAGCCTGTATGTGTGCACGGAGTGAATGGTCAGATACAGCCAGTAGACGCCCGAGAACGCCCACGCCTCGGGGCGCAGCAGCCCGGCGAGCCCGAGCAGCACGAGCACGGGCGCCCCCGCGCGAGGACGGCGGGTCTCGACCAGCAGCGCGGCGAGCACCAGCAGTAGGTAGGGCAAGTCGACGTAGGCGCGCACCCCATAGGACAGCACCGGCACGCGTGTGAGCAGGATCAGCGCGGCGAGCGCGCCGGCGGCGCGCCCGAACCACTCGCTGCCGAGCCGGTAGATCACCCAGCCGCATGCCGACAGCGCGATGAAGGCGAGCGCCACCGTAATCGCGGCAGTGGCGCTGGCGCCCAGCGGCGCCAACACAACTCCCAGGACCTCCAGCAGCGGGTGGGGAGTGGGCGCGATCGGCAATCCGTATTGCGGCGTTTCGCCGCGTGTGAGCTGCTGGCCCCACACGAGCGCGTAGAGCGTGTCGTAGTTGACGAATCCAACGCCCGCGATCAGCCACAGCAGCGCGGCGCCGGCGAGGATCGCGAGCGTGGGAGGTGCCCATTTCGGGAGTCGTTCGATCGTGGCGGCCACGCGTGCAAGCTATCCGCTCTGGCCCCATGGTGGGCCGGGATAGACTCAGCAAAGAATGGCCGCTGGCGCGCAATCCCTGTATCGCAAACACCGTCCGCGCTCGTTCGCGGACGTGGTCGGGCAGGACCCGGTAGTGCGCACGCTGCGCCACGCGGTGCAGCGCGGGAATGTGCATCACGCGTACCTGTTCGTGGGCTCGCGCGGCACCGGCAAGACCTCGATGGCGAAGATCCTCGCGTCGTGCTTGAACTGCGAGCGCAGGGTGGGTGGGTCATCAATCGAGCCGTGTGGGGTGTGCGACTCGTGCCGCTCGATCGCCTCGGCCACCTCGCTGGATGTGATCGAGATGGACGCGGCGTCGAATAACTCGGTCGACGACATCCGCGAGCTGCGCGACAGCGTGGTGTTTGCGCCGGTGTCGGGGCGCCACAAGGTGTACATCCTCGACGAGGCCCACATGCTCTCTCAGGCTGCGTGGAACGCGTTCCTGAAGACGCTTGAGGAGCCGCCTCCCAACACGGTGTTTGTGCTGGCCACCACCGAGGCCGGCAAGGTGCCGGCGACCGTGGTCGACCGCTGCCACCGCTTCGACTTCCACCGTCCCGCCGTGGAGCAGATCGCGAGCGTCGTGACGAGGGCCGCGGTGGCCGAGTCGATCGAGATCCCGCCGGAGGCGGTCGCCGCGATCGCGCGCTCTGCCACCGGGAGCTTCCGCGACGCGCTGGGCACGCTGGAGCAGCTCGTCACCTACAGCGGCGCACGCATCGAGCTGGACGACGTGCTGGCCGTGCTGGGCGTCGCCGACGAGCAGCTGTTGGCCGACGCTTTCGACGCGGTCGCTGCCGGCGACGCGCGTGGCGCGCTGCTCGCGGTGGCCCGCTGTGCTGAAGGCGGCCGCGACGCGGGCTCCTTCACCCGTGACCTGGAGGGCCGCGCGCGCGAACTGCTGATCGTGCAGACGCTTGAGGGAGTGCCCGCGGAGC